>JAUXAH010000552.1 GCA_030614945.1 Phycisphaerae bacterium | reverse complement strand
CATGCCCCGAATTTTGCGCCATCGTTCCCAGCAAGACAAGCGCGCCCGAGGGGTACAGATTATCCAAAACTGCGGGGTCATTTTGGAGTGGGTTGACCAACAAGATGCGTTTCATTTTTCCACCCTTGCTTTTACGATTATAATCTCGCCGAAACTCCGCAGGAACCGCCAAGGCCAAGGAATTAAAAACTTCAAGAAACAAATTGCATTCGTCTTTATGTCTTCAATTTTGAACCCGTGTTCCTCCAGCTGATTTTTGACCACCGGAAGATTATACCCCCTGATATGCCCTGCCATTCCTTTCCGACTATGAGATTCGACATAGCTCGGCAAACGCCCTAAGACAACCCCAACCCGCGAAGCGAGGCTGCAAGTGTTGGGTACACTCAGAATAAGGATGCCCCCTTTCTTTAGCACCCCCCTAATCTCCGAAAGTAGAGCATCGGTATCGAAGACATGCTCTAATATTTCGTTGGCGAGAACTATGTCGAACGTTCCAGAATCAAATGGCAATCCTTTTTGGATGTCCCATTGCTTTGTTTTTATGCCTATTTTTGACGCATAAACGAGAGGTTCAGAATGAATATCTAAACCAAAAACTTCATTTGTCTTAACCAAATTGCCCGATATGAAGCCTTCTTCGCAGCCCACATCCAATATTTTTTCACCCGAAACGGGGCCAAGCAGTTCAAGAGTCCTATCCCTGCGAGTGGTTGTATTTTTATCTACTTTCACTTTTTATCCCCCATCTTTAGAGGTTTGCCCGCGAAGGCCGAAATTTTTGTTAGTTGGCCCAAGAAATTCAACAAGGGGTACAAGATGCGGTCAAGAAATTTGTGGTTTCTTATTCCCACGAGCATCCCCCCAGACGTTTCCCATGCTTTGAACCCGAATGGCTTGAGGGCTGACTTGAATAATTTTTTATCAAAAAACGATAGATGAGCCGGATCAACACCCCAGTTCTCTGGATGTTTGCCGAACTCTAAACATTCAACGATTATTTTCCCTTTCGGCTTTGAAACGCGGACTAATTCACTTATCATCAATTCTGGATCGGGCGAGTGCTCTATCACATCGAAAGCATAAATGACATCAAAAGAAGATTTTTTGAACGGAAGCGAGTTAAAGTCACCAACCACATCCGGTTGTGTATTTGGATCGATGTCAAAGTTTATTGCATTGGGAATATGTAGTGGTCCGCTTCCTACATTCAAAATTTTCCCTGTTGACCAGTATCGCCGTATCAGAAAATATTTTCTCCACATATTTTTTCACTTACCTTTCTCTTCTTGATGACACCAATGATGACCGCGTTGGCTGGGGGGGAGGGGTGGCGAATCTTATCCCATGCTACCTCTGCCCATTTGTTATCGTGAGAAATTTGCTTAAGACAATACTGTTCCGTAAAGCATAATTTTCCCTCCTCCAGCAGCTTATCCATCTCCCCGTAATGGCCAAGGGGCAAGGTGACGACTATCTGCCCCCCCGGAGCAGAGCACCCCTTCAATTTCTCTAACGCGCGCAGTATCTTCCTCGGTTCTCG
>JAUXAH010000205.1 GCA_030614945.1 Phycisphaerae bacterium | reverse complement strand
AGGTTTGACCGTATTCGCCTTACCTGAAGGTCATCGCAAAAGGATGCGGACGACCAATATGTTGGAACGAGTACATGAGGAGCTTAATCGCAGGACAAGAGTGGCTGGATTATTTCCGAATGAGGCGTCACTGCTGCGTCTGGTCAGTGCAGTTTTGATGGAACTGAGCGAGGAGTGGGAAACGGGTAAAAGGTATTTGAATATGGACGTGGAGAACGATGATTCTGCCTCAGAGCAAAAGAAAATTTACAGAAAAAAAGTTGCTTGATCAAAGCATTTTCATCAGTCATAACTACACTATATACTACTTTCCTTGCTCATTATACTTTGGCTGCGAACATTTCTCGCCAGCGATTGTGTTAAAATGCAAAGGAGTGGGCCCGTTCAGATAAACGGCGCAACCACTCCTCCGAAACACAATTCTAACACAACACTAGAATCTGGCTTATAGTGAAGAAGCCTTGGCTCACCACCAAGGCTCCTCCAGCTAATATTTAATTATAATATGATTATAACAACCCTTTCTAGATTTGCAAGGAAAAAATCTGGAATTTTAGCAAAAAACACATTTTTTTTCGGACTTACAAAACCATAAGTTCTGGGCCTAAAAAGCCAAGTTTTAGAGCAGCGTGGCCAATCTCTCTTTGTGTCTTAGTGGCTACGAAAAATCGACCAAATGCGCAGGGGGTTGGAAGCAAAAATCGAAAAATCTAAAAAAATTTTATCTCCTTTTCTGACAAGCTCTTATCTCTGTCAATCCTGTCAAAAAAGCACCAAATTTCGACTCAAATGCGCATGTTCGCCCAATAGTAGAGAGACAGTACAATTTGAAATTTGAGATTTGAAATTTGAAATTCACGTCGCCAATGAACCATTTAACCAATGAACAAATTGCCCATTTAACCAATGAAATATTTAACCAATTAACCAATTTACCAATTAACCAGTCAACCAATTATAACCTTTTATGCAAAACAAAGCCAATTTCCAAAAAAGTCAAATGAATGTAAGTATCTTTTCACAAAAGGATTATGAAAATAAATCCAATTGGACACTTGGTGAAAACAAACCCAATACAAACCCAATCAAAGCCGATTTCCAAAGAGCACAAATGAATGTAAACTCACTTATAACAAAGGATTACAGAAAAAAAGATGATTTCGCAGTCCAAAAAAACAAACCCAATTCAAAGCCAATTTCCAAAAAGCCCAAAATGAATGTAACTTCTTTTATAACAGAGGATTATAACAACGAACAACGAACAATGAACAATGAACGATCATGCAAAACAAACCCAATCAAACCCAACCTGTAGTGAGCTTGCCTGTCCTGCCTGTCCTGAGCCTGCCGAAGGGAGCTTGTCGAAGGGGTCGAACCTATCTCAAAGGCAAAAAAATGATAGACAGGACGATTTGAAAGCGGTAAGGTACCGACATATAACCCAGGACAATTCCCGATTCTACGAGCATCGAGTATGAATGACATAACAATCCAAAAACCACCCAAGGGCCTTGCAGTTTTTCTCCTGGTAGGCCCCTCCTTCGTCTGGGCTGCAGAATACATCGGCTCCGGCGAGGTCATTTTGGCCACACGCACCGGCGCCATTCTCGGAACCACCGTCCTCTGGGCCATTGTAATAGGTATATTCCTGAAGTTCTGGATTGGTATGAGCGGCGCCCGCTATACCGTCTGCACCGGCGAAGGTATGATCGATATGTTCGACCGGATAGGCCCTTTTCACCTGGTGGTTTGGGTCATTGTTGTAATACAATTTTTCTGCGCGATCGCCTCCATCGGTGCGGTCGCCACGGCGGCGGGCGTCTTTGTAAGCAGCATCGTCCCCATCGACACAAAGTTGGCCGTATGCCTGGTCACCATCTTCGCACTGGCGGTCGCCTGGTCGGGCAAATTCAACGTCTTAAAAATCGTTATGAGCGTTTTCGTACTCATTATAGTTTTAGGCGTTTTATATATTGCCGTCCGTGTTTTTCCGGGTTTTTCAGAATGCATTAGCTTTCATAGCCCCACGGTTCCTGACTGGGCAATTGCCAAAGGAGTTAGTGACAATCCCTGGAAAGAGATTCTGCCGCTGCTGGGCTGGGGCGCGGGTGGCTTTGCCAGTCAGGTATGGTACACCTATTGGGTGCTTGGCGCCGGCTATGGCGCCGCGGCCGGCAGAGGCTACGGCAAGCCGGCCGATGTATCTACGCTAAAGCGCATGACCCGTAACAGTGCGGAAAAAATAAAGGGTTGGTGTTGCGTCCTCTATCTCGATGCAACCTTGGCTATGATAATCGGAATTGCGGTAACCGGCGCGTTCTTAATCGCAGGTACAGGCCTGGGGGCGGAACAAATTGCTCCGAAAGGTGAGGCGCTCGCCATTGAGCTTTCAACCGTTTTTTCATCAAGATGGGGGCCGGTGGGAGGATTTCTCTTTATACTGTCCGGAGCCGCCGCCTTGATTTCGACAAGCACCGGACAGTTAGCCGGCTGGCCGCGTTTGCTTGCCGATTCCTTCAGAATTTGCCTCCCCGGTTTTGCGAAGAAGTTCTCCTGGAAAACACAGTTCAGGTTCTTCCTGCTGGTCTTTTTTTGTACGAATATGGTCATCGTCTTTTTCTTCGAGAAAAGCCCCGTCGTTCTCGTAAAGGTGTCCGCGATATTCGAGGGTCTGCTCCTGACGCCGCTGCAGGCCATCTTGGTAGCCATCGGACTTTTCATCGTGATGCCGAAGTTGCTCTCTAAGGATGCTGCCAAAGTCCTCAAGCCGAACTGGCTCTTCGCCGTCGGATTGATTATTGCCTTTGTGGTATTCGCCTATTTCTGCGTCTTCCAGATTCCATCTGCTTTGTTCGGAAATTAAGGCCAGCATCAGATAAGTTCCCCGAAAAGGGTCAGCGGACTGGTCTTTGTTATTTTTAATTTTGCAAACTGACCCGCCAGCGACACCGGCCCGTTAAAGACCACAATGTAATCTGTCGCGGTCCTGCCGACCAATTGCGGACTGTTTTCACTGCCACCTCTATTTAGATGCGGTTTTTTACTTGGCCCTTCAACTAAAACCCTTACCTCCTTGTTTAAAAATTTCCTGTTCATCTCAGCGCTTATTTTGTTTTGCACATCAAGCAGTTCTATGTTTCTCGTTTTCTTTACTTCCGCAGGGACATTATCTTCTTTTTCTTTATCAGCGGCTGTGCCCGGCCGGGGCGAGTATTTGAAAATGAAACAATTCTTATATTTCGCCTTCTCAACCAGCTCGATAGTTTGCTGAAAATCCCCTTCAGTTTCACCTGGAAACCCCACCATAAAATCGCCCGCAATCGCAATACCCGGCACAACGGCTCTCGCCTTACCCAGCAGCCCCAGATACTCACCAGCGCTATAATGACGATTCATCGCACGCAAAATTTTATCTGAACCGCTTTGTGCGGGTATATGCAGATAATTACACGCCTTCGGCAAATCAGCCATGGCCTGCAAAATATCATCGAAGAACTCTTCGCAGGGATAACTGGTAACAAATCTTAGCCACTCGATTCCATCGATTTCACTTGCCATCTCAAGCAAATCAGCCAGACAATAGGTCTTCTCGCCCGCCCCGCCCCTCGGAGGGGCTGGGTATTTATACGAATTTACCCTCTGGCCCAGCAGTGTAACCAGTTTTACTCCCTGGCCGGCCAATCTTTTTATCTGCTCGATTATCGCTGCAGGCGCGCGCGAAGTCTCCGGCCCACGCACGAAGGGAACAATACAATACGTGCAGAAATTATTACAGCCCCGCATCGCTCGAACAAATGCCTGACCTGGTATCTGCTTGTCCTCGATACCATAGGCAGATTCGAATCTCTCAAGCGCCTGCGTTTGGCTTTCAGAACTTCTTTGCCGAATCTTTTCCGTCACCGCTATGGTTTCTTTCTTTTCTTGCAGTGTTTCTGTTACCAGTTTGGTTATTTGTGGTATTTGTGCCGGTCCGCAAACTATATCGACCGCCTCGTGTTCGAGCAGTTTGTCGCCGAGCCGCTGTGCCATACAGCCGATTACCCCGACCACAAGGCCGGGTCGGCTTTTTTTTATGTGTTTTAGATGCCCAAGATGCGAAAAAACTCGCTCTTCTGCATGTTGGCGAACAGAGCACGTATTTATCAAAACAACATCCGCCTCTTTCTCGCTATCGGCCGGACTAAAACCCGCCTCGCAGAGCGCAGAACTCACCAACGCCGTATCCAGCTTATTCATTTGACACCCATAGTTCTTGATGTGCACGGTTTTCCCATTCATACAGAAAAGTGAGTATATCAATTTGAAGTGTTAAAATCAATTGCGGCTACATCTCTATTTAGAAAATATGGAACGACCGGCGCCGTGATTGTAAACGTCGTCATAAGCCGATAAAGCTTATGCGACAAGGTGGTACGTTGCCACCGATAATCGCGGATTATTACCTTGCGGTAACAGAGCCGCATACAATTGAAAGGAG
>JAUXAH010000070.1 GCA_030614945.1 Phycisphaerae bacterium | reverse complement strand
GCAAAGGCGATATCAAAAAGTTCCGTACCGTCGGCTTCGTCTTTTGTGTAGGGCCCCGAAACCCGCCAGGCGGTCAGGTAATCATCGAATCGCTCAATCTGATTTATCGCTTCCTGGGCCTGCCGACGCAGAGAATCATTTTTTGAAGTTTGGATAACCTTCTGCAGCATAGTCTTGGACTGTTGAGGATGGCTGCCGACTATGGCCCCGGCGATCTTAACCACGGCAAATTCCGCCTCCTGCTGCAAACTCTTATCCTCCAGATATTCAGCGGCCATCTCCAGTGCGCCGATGGATTTTACGTTGGCCAGACCCGACAATACCAGTTTCTTTAACGCTGCACTGGACGCCAGGTCCATTGCTTGTTTGTACATACCAATCGTTTCTTTTGCCGGACGTCCGCTTGCCAGTCCAATCAGCCGGACAAACCCTCGCAGTGCCAGCACCCGATGTATTTTATTGTCAGAGCTCTGCGCTACTTTCAGCAGGTCAGCCATCGGCTCGGCGGTAGGCCAGTCTGACAGGGCGCGAATGGCGGCATCTTTCACCTGCGCGTCTTTGTTCTTTAGAGCTGTCTGAAGCGCCGGCACTGCACTGTCGTCTCCTATTTTACCGAGTACCCTCAGCAGAGAGCATCGATTTGGCACCTCTTTAACCGAAGGCAGCACGGCCAGTACCACCTCGGCCCGGCGGTTCTTCTCGCCGATTTTATGGGCAACGGCCGCGACGGTCTTCTCCGCCTCTCTTCGGTCCGCTTCGCTCTGGACGCCTATCAAAACCTCGACCAATGCCGGCAAATCTTTCCGGTCGGCAACAGCTTTTAAGGCCTTGAACGATTCCAGGCGAACTTTACGGTCGGAATCCTGCGTGGTTTTCAATAGAGCTTTCACGCCTGCCGCTATATTGCGCTCGCTTGTACTGCGAATCAGTTCAACTTTGACGGCGGGCTCCGCAGACGGAATATTTGCCAGAATTGTTTCATTAATCCCTGGGCCGCGCAGCCGATAAAGGCTCTCGCGGGCGGCTTTCTGTTCCGCACCCCGTGCGCCCGCCGCTGCCTGTGCCAGCAGGGCGACGCTCGAAGCATCACCAAGTTCTCCTAATGCTTTCAAAGCCGCGACCCGAACGGACTCGTCTCCGGCCTTTGTAGTCGTGACAACCGCCGGCAAAGCGGCCCGGTCACCGCGGTCGCCCAGAGCCGATAGCAGCCGCACCTGACTCATAACCGAAAGATTCGGCAGCTCCCTGGCTAAAGCTTTTGTTATCTCCGTTCCGGGGATTTCCTTTACCATCGCTATGGCTACGGCCTGCATCTCCTGGTCGTTACCTTTGAGGATGTCGATGACCAGTGCGATGGCATCTTCCGATTCCTCGGAAAAGCAAACGGAACAACAGCACAGAAGCAAAACAATCAAAGAGCCGTATATGCTGCACTTCGTTTTCATTTCTTGACCTTCTTTTGCAGGTTAATCCGGCCGCGCAGCGCAGCGATATTAATCGGCTTGGGCTCTTTCATAAGTTCATTGTAGATGGCTAAAGCATCCTCTTTTTTACCCTGGGCCGCGAGCTCATCGGCACACTTCAGATAAGCATCACAAACCAGCAGTCGCAATTTGCCGGTGGCTCTATCCTTTGCTTGTGCCAGCGCTTTGGTGGCCCGAGGACCGGCAATGTTGCCCAGAGCGGCCACAGCGGCGCCGGCTGTCAATGGGTCCGAATCCCGAATCAGTCTGCGCAGGGCGCGAACCGATTTACTGTCACGGCGCTGGCCAAGCGTATTGATTATACCGACCTTCGTTTTGCCCGTTGTTTGCCGCAGCGCGTTCCGCAGTGCTTCATCGACGGCCGCACCGGGTATACGCTCCAGCGCATATCTTGCCATATCAGAGGTTTTCGGCTTGGTCAGTATCGCACTCAGCGTGGGAACGGACTCTTCGGTGCCGATGATGCTCAATTTCCTGCAGATGAACTGCTTGCCGGCTCGCGTTGCATCCGACCGCAGCAACTCCAGCATGCTTTTTTCAATTCGTCTCAGTTCCGCAGGTGAACCATATGCGTCACGAATCATATCCGATAATTTGGTGAGCGGTTCCCGGCTTTGGCCCCAATCATACGTCTTTACTTTTTCCAGTAACTCATCCATTTCTATTTCCTTTCCTGAACTAATCACAGGTTTCGGGTTCGTAAAGTCTTTCCACCTGCGCACTTCACTTGCGCTCGGGAAATCCTCCGGGACTTTCTGTGTAACCTTGCCGGTCGCCGCCCATTCAGCACCCCGCTGCAATGTTACGATAAAGCCGACGCATTCCATCTGAGGGGTGTCATGGCCGAGGACCGTGTGAAAGACTCTTCCCTTGCCATAATTGATGGTAAACAAAACTGGCTCGTGTTCACCCGTGCCTCTCTGCTTGGGATCTGCATAGGCAGTTGCCAGAACTGTCAAATTCCTGGCTGGACCACGAAGCTTGGCGTAAAGTTCGTCCTTCACGTGCATCCACTTCTCGGGTAAACCCCTCGTAATCGGATGCTTCTTGTTGCGGATTACAACCTGAAAGGTGTGTTGTGGACCGTGTCCTCCAGCTCCACCCGGGCTCATATCGCGGACAACCTTGCCGTCACGCCAGCGAATATACGGACCGGTTTTTTCATTCCCGCCCCATCTAAGCCCGATTATCTCGTTGTATTCCTTCCATTGCTGGAAGGAGTTGCTTGCCGCGTGGAAAATCACGAGCCCTCCGCCGGACCGCACGTACTCGACAAAAGCGTCCTGGGTCTCTTTCGGCCAGTCGGCACCGTTGTAGTTCGAGAGCACCACGTCGTACTTTGCGAAATTTGGCTTGAAGCTGGACAACGACTGACCCTTCGGCGGGGATGTGGCTACGTCCACCTTGAAAAGGCCTGTCCCATCCAGAATCTTCTTCATAACCGGCGTAGTGGCTTTCCAGTTGTGATTGTTCTGGCCGTCAACAATAAGCGCTTTCAGAGGCGCTGCATCCCCGACCAAGGCAAAACACAAAACGACAAGCAATGCAGTGTTAATAACTTTTGACCTTTGACTCATTTTTTTTCTCCTTTCTTCCTTCTACAACTGTTATTTGAAATAATAAATTCCACAGTTTTGCTTTTTTAGCTTTTAATTTTACACTACTTACAGGTGCCACGGACTGCGCATCGGCCGCGACAGCATCCTGTTGGCTTGCTCATCGTTAATAAATCGTTCGTTTTGCGGGTCCCATTTGAGTTTGCGTTCTGTGAGCATTGCGATTTCGCCCAGCAGGGCGACGCTGATGGACCGATGGCCCACCTCTACAGGTGCAATGGTTAGTTTGCGACTCCTGACACAGTCGAGAAAATTCTGCTTGTGGTCGTTACTCTTATACAGCTTGATTTCATTAGGGCCAATTTTTTCCTGCAGAACACTCGGCGGGTCAGCCTCAAGCTTACCGCGTTTGACATAGACCCATCCCTTTTCGCCGTACCATTTCGTGCCCTGGGGAATCTGCTTATTGTTGGCGACCGTCATTACGATGCCGTTGTCGTATTTGCAGGTGAACTTGTACTCCGTCGGAGCATCATATATCCCGTCTTTGGGATATACGCCTCTGCCTTCAATCTCGACCGGCCCAGTCCGGTCCAGCCCCAGACCCCAGTGGGCGATGTCGATATGATGGCCCGCCCAGTCGGTGAGCTGCCCGCCGGAATAGTCCATCATCCACCGCCAGTTCCAGTGGCAGACGCCCCTGTAGGGCACCCAGGGAGCCGGGCCAAGCCAGAAGTCCCAGTCCAGACCCTCGGGAACGGGCTGTACCGGTTTATTGTCGGTGCTGCCTCCGGTCGGCAGACCCACCTCTACCTTATGAACCTTGCCAATCCGCCCGTTACGGACCAGCTCGCAGGCGCGGTGAAAGTTCCCGCCTGACCGCTGCTGGCTGCCGGTCTGCCAGACCCTGCTGTAACGATGGACCGCATCACAGATAGCCCGGCCTTCACGGATGGTGCGGGCCAGCGGCTTTTCCGCATACATATCCTTGCCTGCCCGGGCCCCCATAATAGCAGGGATGGAATGCCAGTGGTCCGGCAATGCTAACGATAACGCATCGATGTCTTTACGTTCGATCACCTCGCGGAAATCACTGTAGGCCACGCAATCCTGGTTACCATACTTTTCATTTACCCTATCGCGGGCCCTGTTGCCCCGGCCGGCATCGACATCACAGACGGCAACTACCTGCACTTCCTTTTTGCCTAAGAAACCGCCCATGTTACCACTGCCCATGCCGCCCATCCCGATGCAGCCCATCACAATCCGATTGCTCGCCCCGACCCCTGCCGCAGGGGCGGGGCTCGCAGCGGCGTTACCGGCCTTACCAAGCGCTGAAGACGGAACAAAATAAGGAAAACCAACCACGGCTATGGATCCAGCGGCTGCTTTTCTCAAAAACTGACGTCGATTAATTCTTCTTTTCATCATAATAAAAACTCCTTAAATGAATAAGTGGTAATTCAATAATCAATAATCATTAATCAATAATCATTAATCAATAATCATTCTCACAAGTGCCACGGGCTGCGCATCAGCCGGGATAGTAAACGGTTGGCGTTACTATCCCCGACAAAAATTTCACGTTTGGGGTCCCATTTCAACGGCCGGCCAAGCTTGTACGCTATATTGCCTAAATGACAAACGCTTACCGAACGGCACCCCGTCTCTATATCGCAAATCGGTTTTGTGTGCTTCCGGATGGCATCGAGCCAGTCAACGTAGTGGTTCTTGCTTTCGTAAAGCTGTATTTCATTGGGGTTGATTTGCTGATTCTTAAGAGTGTCGGGCCAGGTCTTCAAATGCCCGCGATTTACCTCAACTTTGCCTTTGGTGCCGGTAAACAAAACGCCGTTGGCTCTGTCGCGGGTCATCGTAACACCGTTGGCGTATTTGTAGGTGAGTACCTTGTAATCCTTACCGTCGGGCGGAATAATTTCAACCGGCCCGCTCTCGTCCATACCCATACCCCACTGGGCGATATCGAAGTGGTGTGCGCCCCAGTCGGTCATTCCGCCGCCGCCGAAGCGGCTGTTATACCGCCAATGAGGAAAGCCGTCCCAACTGATGTTGGGAGACAGCTCCGAGTTGTACGGCCTCCATAATGCCGGGCCGACCCACATCTCCCAGTCTAAATAATCCGGTACCGGCTGTGCGGCCAAAGGTTTATCCTCCGGCGGGCCGCCGACGCCCACCGTCACATGCTTTAATTCGCCGATATAACCGTTGAGAACCAGTTCGCACCCTAAGCGGAAGTGCCAGTCTGAACGCTGCATACTGCCCGTCTGAAACACCCGTTCGTAGCGCCTGACCGCATTGACCATCTCCCTGGCCTCAACGATAGTTTGCGAGAGCGGCTTCTCGCAGAAAATGTCCTTGCCCGCCTTGGCCGACTGGATAACCGTAATGGCGTGCCAGTGGTCCGGCGTCGCAATTACCACCGCATCGATGTCATCCCTTGCAACCAGCTCACGAAAATCTCCGTAGCACGCATAACCTTTGTAGGTGCCTTTAGCCATCTGCTTGGCATAATGTTTTTCTGCTATATCCTGTCCGCGTTTCAGCTTTAGTTTATCGACGTCACAGCCGGCCAGAACCTGGGTGCCGCGCGAGTTCAAAAACGACCTCATCAGGCGCTTGCTCTGTTTGCCTGTGCCGATAAAGCCCAATGTAATCCTATCACTCGCCGCGGTACCGCCCGCTCTACCCAGGGCCGACGAAGGAACAATGTATGGAAAACCTATTATCCCCACAGCAGTACCGGCTGCTCTTCCGAGGAACTCACGCCGGCTAATATTGCTTTTGTTATTCATAACCACTCTTCCTGCAATTTTAGCCCTGACGAACCCAAAGTAATCTGTTTAGAACCGTCAAAGTTCTATTTCTTTTTCTCAAATGCTGCGTCGAAGGCGACCTTAGACGGTTTGAAGTCCGCCTTCTTAATGAACTCACACGCTTCTTTTGCGCCGTGTTCACGGTCCATTCGGCTGTCTTCCCACTCAACCGAAAGCGGTCCCTGGTAGCCGATGTCATTGAGGGCGACGATGATTTCCTCGAAATTGATATCGCCGTGGCCTATGGAGCGGAAGTCCCAGTAGCGACGCGGGTCGGCGAACTCGGTATGACCGCCGAAAATACCAACCGTGCCGTCGCCGTGGCCCCACCAGACGTCCTTCATATGGGCGTGGAAGATGCGGTCGCCGAAGGTACGGATGAACTTGACGTAGTCAACGCCCTGGTAGCCCAGATGACTGGGGTCGTAGTTGAAGCCAAAGGACTTGTGGCCTCTGACGGCTTTAACGGCACGCTGGGCCGAGGCAATGTCAAAGGCAATCTCCGTCGGGTGCACTTCCAGGGCGAACTTCACGCCCTCAGCCTTGAAGGCGTTGAGGATGCGTCGCCAGCGCCTCCCGAAATCGTCGTAACCTGCCTGGATCATCTCTGGTGAGGCCGGCGGGAACGAGTAAAGCAGGTGCCATATCGAACTGCCCGTAAATCCATTGACGACCTTTACGCCGAGTTTCTTGGCGGCCTTGGCAGCGTCGATTACCTTCTGGGCTGCACGCTTGCGGACGCCTTCCGGGTCGCCGTCGCCCCAGACATCCTTGGGCAGGATTGCCTTATGACGTTCGTCGATATTATCACAGACTGCCTGGCCAACCAGGTGTGTCGAGATAGCGTACACTTTAAGCCCATACTTTTTCAGCAGGTCACGCTTGGCCTTGCAGTAGCTGCGGTCGGCCAGGGCCTTATCCACATCGAAGTGGCCACCCCAGCATGCAAGCTCCAAACCGTCATATCCCCAGCTTGCTGCCTTTTTAGCCAGTTTTTCCAGGGGCAAATCCGCCCACTGGCCCGTAAAAAGTGTTACTGCTCTACTCATTTGTTATTCTCCTTAATAAAAATCTCTCAGAATCCTTCTTGCATAAATCTGTAATCTACAAGAAAAAACGCTCACGAGCGTTGTTTTATTGCAATTTCCTCCGTTTTGATTATGCTTATTGCGTAACTATCCTTTACAAAAGGACTTACACGCAAAAGGAGGTTCATCTTTGCCGGCGCTCCGAATTATCTCCACATTATAACCTGCAGATACTAATACGCAATTCAAATTTCCTGTGAAAATACCACCACTATTTCTATAACATCTAATTTGATAGGTGGCAGCCTCAAGCGAGTCCCGAAAACCCGTCCCCGCGAAGGCGGGGAACTGGACGAGCTTGGGGATGGCTTAGAACAACTACCAGTAACCACCATGCATTTATCGTGTTACAGACCACTACAAGGGAACAATCCAGATATTGCGAAACTGAACCTTGTTCCTATGGTCTTGAAGCAGAATCGGCCCGGGCTCAGGCCCTTCCGGCCGTCCCGCACCGGTCTTGTTCGGCACTTTCACGTCGTCGTGAATCAATACCCCGTTTTGCCATACCGTCATACGGACGTCCTTGACCTTCCTGGCGTTTTCGCCCTGACCCTCGAATCGGGCCGCATGGAAGATAATATCGTAGCTCTGCCATTCGCCCGGCTTCTTGCAGACGTTCTTGTCGGGTGCCTTGAACTTATAGATCGATCCGCCTTTGTTTTTCCTCGGCGGCTGGCCGTAAGAATCCAGAATCTGGAGCTCGTACCGTCTCTGTATATAAACCCCGCTGTTGCCGCGACCCTGGCCCTTCACATTTGGCGGCGTCTGCGGAATATTAAACTCAATGTGCAGCTTGAAATCCCGGAACTCCTCTTTCGTGTAAATGCTTCCCTTTCTTGGTATTATCTCCATCGCATCACCTACAATCTTCCACGCGGGTGCCTTCCCTCCTGGTCCGAGCCACTGCGAAAAATCTGTGCCGTCGAACAGCACAATACGCTTCTCTTTTGAAATCCCTTCTATCTTGACCTTTGGCGGCTCAGCATAGTCGTGCCAAATCCGCTCGGCGTCTGCAACGTTGACTTTACCTTCGTGCACATACATCCGATACCGGAAAACGTGGTCTTTGCCCGGCTCCATCACCCAGTCACCCGCCTGTGAAGGTGCCCAGTTGAAAAACACCTGTCCCGACGGCCATATCCGCATCGGCTCAGGATGCCGGAAATTCTTCGGATGGCTGTAGAAGGTAACACCCTCCCAGTCCTTGCCAATCCGTCCGGACGTATC
>JAUXAH010000666.1 GCA_030614945.1 Phycisphaerae bacterium | reverse complement strand
CCTGAGAGAATTTGACGCGAAAGGGGTAATAAACTATGGGGTCGCGAGTCAGCCGGCGGGGGTTTTTGAGAACGGCGGCGGGTGCGGCTGTGGGGGCAGTAGGTTTTCCGTATGTCGTTTCGTCTTCGGCGCTGGGTAAAGAAGGCAACGTTGCCGCCGGCGAAAGGATTGTCATGGGTGTTATCGGAGTCGGAGAGGACGCGGCAGGGCAGTCATGCGAAGCTTCCTGGAGTTATCAGATGCCTAGGTCGTAGCGGTATGCGACGTGAACAAAGAAAGATACCAGCTCGCCAAGAAGATGGTTGATGAGAAATATAACAAAAAAGTATGTAAAACGTACCATGACTTCTCCGAACTTCTTTCCAGACCTGATATCGATGCGGTTCTCATTGCCTCACCTGTATTCTGGCATGTGATAATGGTCACCGAGGCAGCCAAACAAGGCAAGGATATGTACATGGAGAAGCCGGTGGGATTGAGCTTTGCCGAGGCGAAGATACTCCGTCAAACCATTCACCGGTATGGACGCGTCTTTCAGTTTGGAACGCAGCAGCGGTCGGGCCGTAATTTCCGTTTTGCCTGTGAATTAGCGCGAAACGGCAGAATCGGCAGAATCCACACCATTAAGGTGGGCGTGCCGGGTGGAGACTTCAATAAGAAGTTCCCCCAAAAACCAGTTCCGCAAGGCTTAGATTACGATGCATGGCTTGGTCCTGCACCGTGGTCTCCCTTTACTGAAGCTATCTTAAACGGATGGACACACGAACTAATTAGCCTGTATTCATTAGGGTTCATATCAGCTTGGGGTGTTCACCACTTGGATATTGCTCAATGGGGAAACGCAACAGAATTAACCGGGCCAACTGAAGTTGAAGGTACGGCGGTATTTCCCGATGAAGGAGTATTGGATTGTGCTAAGAGCTGGGAGGTGAACCTGCGGTATCCTAACGGTGTCACCATCTACTTCACCGATAACACAAAGAACAGGCAGGGAGTCCGATTTGAGGGAGAGAAAGGCTGGGTCCACGTCAATCGCCAGGGAATCAGCGCCTCTCCGGCATTGCTTTTAAAAGAGACGATGGGTCCTGATGAGATTCATCTGCCGGTGAGTGACAATCACAGTAAGAACTTGCTTGACTGTGTGAGAACCAGGCAACAGA
>JAUXAH010000520.1 GCA_030614945.1 Phycisphaerae bacterium | reverse complement strand
ACGGAGAGCTTCACGCATAAAGAGAAGCTCCTTTATAATTTCATATGCCTCCTCTCCAAAGGACCACACCTCATTCTCACCAGCGTTCTTCACATCGTCTGAGTCTCTGAAGCCGTGGAGCCGGAAGACGGGACAGAAGACACCCCACTGGAACCATCTGACGATCAGCTCCCTGAACTCAGGGTCTTTTACTTTGCCTCCAAAGAAGCCGCCAATATCGGTAGTCCACCAAGGGATTCCACTCATGGCCATATTCAGACCGGTTTTAATCTGTTGCTCCAGGGTAGCAAAGTTGGAATAAATATCACCGGACCAGACACAGGCTCCATACTTCTGGCTGCCCGCCCAGGCGCTTCGGCAAAGGTTTATCGGCAGTTCCTCTCCCGCTTCCTTCATTCCTTCATAGAAGGTCTTTTCTTCGAACAGCGGATAGAGAGAAGAATATTTCCCGCCATTCCCAATGTAATATCGGAGATTGTTATAATGATACGGCCTGACCTCGGGCTCACACTCATCCAGCCAGAACAACCGAACACCCTTATCATAATAATTTTTCCTGGCGATTTCCCAAACAAACTTACCCGCATCGGGGTTTGTAAAATCAACATAATGGAGATATCGTTTTTTATCGTAAGTATCCGTAAAACGCATCATAGTAGCCAGCCCGTTTTCGGTACGAATCATATAGGCTTTTTCCAGCATCTCGTCAAAATAACGGCTGTTGGGATTGACCGTCGGCCATATGGACACCATGGTTTCAATCCCCATCTCCTTCAATTCCGCCAGCATCTCTTCCGGATCGGGCCAGCAGGCAGGGTCAAAATCCCACTCCCCCTGTATCGCCCAATGAAAGAAATCAATCACAATGACCGACATCGGAAGCCCCAGTTCTTTGACATGTTTTCGGGCCACCTCCATCAGCTCATCCCGGTTCCTGTAACGAAGTTTGCACTGCCAGAATCCCATGGCCCAGTCGGGCATCATACTGGGATAACCAGTCAACTCGGCATAGCAGTTCATGATCTGTGCTGGAGTATTATCGGTATACACGAAGTAATCCAGTTGATCTGTCTCCTCTGCCAGCCAGTAAGTACCGTTATTCACCAGCTCCACCCGTCCAGTGGCGGGGTTGTTCCAGAAGAAACCATACCCTTTAGAAGAATAGATAACCGGGATCGCCGTCTGTGTGTTTTTGTGCTGCAACTCAATGGCGGAGCCTTTCAGATTGTACAGATTGTGCTGATTGTGTCCCAATCCCCAGAAGGCCTCATCCTCGTCGGCTTCAAAACAGGCCTCGGCACGAACCGTAGACGGGCCCACACTTTTGAGGATATGCCCCATGCTGGGCAATAGCGCCCGGGCTCTGCGTTCCCTGAGTAGCCCCTTCCCTGTCCCGGCATTGTAGAATGTTAAAGGTGTCTCGGGCCAATCATTGTGGGCCTGGGTTACATTAGAGAGCTGGACCTTGATCTTACCATTGGTCAGGCAAGCGCCATCCTCGTTCTCCTGTACACTTACCGGAAGGTTTTTCTGTTTTTTACAGATCGACCAATCAAAGGGTTTGAATTCCTTCTCCAGTGTTGCCCTCACGCGTATAGCATTCTTGGACCAGGCTTCTACCCTCAGGTAGACACCCTGTCTTTTTGTTTCTATAAAATCTTTTCCCATTGTAAAATCCATACTCTACCTCACCTCCAGAATTTTTGTC
>JAUXAH010000195.1 GCA_030614945.1 Phycisphaerae bacterium | reverse complement strand
AATTTAGTGCGCAGCCGCTTCAGTTCCGCCTTTAGTTCTTTGACGACTTTCGCGTATGCCGGGTCGTCATAGACGTTTTTCATTTCACGCGGGTCCTTCTTCAGGTCATACAGCTCCCATTCGTCGATGTCGTGGTAGAAGTGTATCAGCTTATACCGCTGGGTTCGCACACCGTAGTGTCTTTTAACGCTGTGCACGGCCGGATACTCGTAGTAGTGGTAATACATCGACGTCCGCCAACCCCTGGGAGTCCTCCTACGGAGCACCCGGCGGATGGTTCGGCCCTGCATATCGTCCGGCTTACCGACACCGGCAAAGTCCAGAAACGTCGGCGCAAAATCCAGGTTCAGAACGATGGCATCGTTGACCGACCCGGCTTTTATCTGCCCCGGGTACCGAACCAGAAGCGGCATCCGCAGTGATTCCTCGTACATAAACCGCTTGTCGAACCAGCCGTGGTCGCCCAGATAGAAACCCTGGTCGGAAGTGTAGAACACAACCGTATTCTTGCTCAGCCCCGACGTATCAAGATAATCCAGGAGCCGGCCAACATTATCATCAACCGATGCAATGCAACGCAGGTAGTCCTTGATATATCTCTGATATTTCCAGCGGACAAGGTCTTTGCCCTTCAGATTTGCCTTACGGAAGGCCTCGTTCTTGGGTTCGTATGCTGCATCCCAAAAGTCCTTCTGCTCGGAGTTCAGGTTTCTCGGCGCCACGAGTTTCAAATCTATCTTGTCCATCGTCTTTTCGATACTCATATCTTGTTCCTTGGCGGCTCTTCCACGGTTGGAGTAATCATCGAACAGGTTGTCCGGCTCCGGTATGGTGACGTCGTCATACATCGCCAGATGTTTTGGCCCCGGCTCCCACCTGCGGTGCGGCGCCTTGTGGTGATACATCAGGCAGAACGGCTTGTCACCCTTACGCTTTTTGAGCCACTTGAGACAATGGTCGGTAATAATATCCGTGGTGTACCCCGTATATTTCTTTCGCTCTCCCATCTCTTTCATAACCGGGTTATAGTACGTCCCCTGACCGGGCAGGACATTCCAGTAGTCAAATCCGGTCGGGTCGCTCTTGAGGTGCCATTTGCCTATCATTGCCGTCTCATAACCGGCCTCCCGCAGCAGTTTAGGAAACGTCTGCTGGCTGCCGTCAAATCTTTTCCGGTTGTCAATGACCCCGTTGATATGGCTGTATTTGCCCGTCAAAATCACCGCCCGGCAGGGCGCACAGATTGAATTCGTACAGAAGCAGTTTTCAAACAGCATACCCTCTCTGGCCAGCCGGTCAAGGTTCGGCGTCTTATTTATCTTGCTGCCGTAACAGCTCAAGGCGTGCGAGGCATGGTCGTCCGTCATGATAAAGATGATGTTCGGCCGTTTTCCTCCCCTCCCTATTGTTTGCCCGATACTCGCACAGCTCGGCACCATCGATAGCGCTGCCCCCGAGACCGCTGCCGAGCCGACTGTTCTCAAAAATTCTCTTCTTGTTTGTTTTTTCATTTTGCTCCCTTTCTATCCTTAATACTCTTTACTTACGGAACAAAACGCATTTGGCACCGAGTTACTCGCAGCACGTTTATTCTATCTTCTCAAACGTCTTTTTGGTAATCTTTTCCCTCCCGGCTGTCCTTGCAGGATTTACGCCACCGGCTGAGTGTTGTCTTCATCGTTCGTAAAATCTCCGGCTTTTCCGCCGACAGGTCTTTTCTCTCACCGGGGTCCTCAATCAGGTCAAAGAGCATATAGCTCTTACCCTTGTCCTGGGATATCAGCTTGTAGCGGTTGTCCGTAAGCGATACCTGTCTGCCGGATTCAAAGCCGATGGGCACGGGACGCTTCGTCATTTTCCCTTCAATTAGCGGCAGCAGACTGACGCCGTCAATCGGTTCCGGCTGCCCCTTCATTTTGAAGCCGACCGCATCCAGAACCGTCGGGAAATAATCCGAAGTGCAGCACGGAATATCAGTCACGCGCCCACCCTTAACGTGCCCAGGCCATTCGAGCAGACCCGGCACACGAACTCCGCCTTCGAACAAGCTGCGTTTGCGCCCGCGCAGCGGCCCTGCTGAACCACGGGTCCGGCCGTGCTTTCCGTCTTTTCCTTCCGGCCCGTTATCGCTGCAAAACCACACCATTGTATTACCGGCGATGCCCGCAGCACGCAGCTCCTTGCGAAGCCGACCCACCTGCTCGTCCAGAGCGGTGATACATCCATAGTAGTGCTGCTCGTCTTCGCTGTACTGCGAATACATCTTTCTATGTTCCGGCCCCGCCACGACCGGCAAGTGTGGCGTATGAAACCAGACAACCGCCAGAAACGGTTCCTTATTCTTTGCGGCTTTCCGGATAAAGCCAACTACGCGGTCCATAATGATTCGCGAATCATCTCCCTTGAGTTCCTTGGTAACGTTTTTGCCGTTGTGCCAATAAAGCGCCCGCACGTCAAACTTTCTTCCATGCACGTTGGCCGGATCGTATGGATCCCACGTAGCTACCGCATACTCAGTGGAGAACCATTCATCAAATCCGCTCATAGCCGGCGTCATATAATTCTCCTTGGGTTTTCGCTTTGGCCCTTTCCCTGAAAAGTCTGCAAGCAGCGTCCCCAGGTGCCATTTACCGAAATGGCCTGTTACGTACCCTTGCGTCTTCAAAGCTTCCGCTAAGGTAATTTCTTCCTTGCGCATACGCCCGACGTTTGCAGAAAAGATTCCATATCGATATGGATGCCGGCCTGTAAGGCAGCTTCCACGAGTGGGCGAGCACACCGGCGCACCGGAATAAAAACGCGTGAACCGCAACCCCCCTTCCGCCATCGCATCAAGGTTGCCGGTCTTGATTATCGTATTGCCGTTAAATCCCGCGTCACCCCAGCCCATATCATCTGCCATACAAAGGATAACATTCGGCCTGGCTGTCCCTTTCTTTTTCAAAAAGAAATCCCGGGGCAAAACCATAGCTATGGCGCCGCCCGCAATGGAACCGAGGAAACTTCTTCTACTAATCATCTAACTTTGTTCTTAGTAAAAAATGCTATTCACCCTCAACACTTTTGGGGTTATACTGTAAGTCGAATCTATGAACTATAATAATACACGCAGCGGGTTTTGTCCAATCAATTGGTATTCTTGTTGAAAATTACAGCATCCTGGTATAATATCGAATAAGGGCACAAGAGCAGAAGTAAATTATGCTCTTATGCACTATTTATTCAAGATAAGAGCAATAACAGGGAGGTTTTAAAATACTTCAGCTAAAGAAACAGCTTGGTTCTCTTGATGTATTTGCCGTGGCAGCCGGCGCAATGATAAGTTCAGGTTTATTTGTTCTGCCTGCCATTGCTTACGCAAAAGCCGGTCCCGCGGTCATATTGTCTTATTTCTTCGCATCGGTTTTGATGATTCCCAGCGTCCTCAGTAAGGCCGAGTTGGCCACCGCAATGCCACGAGCCGGGGGAACATATTTCTTTGTCGAACGCAGTTTAGGCTCGATTTGGGGAGTGTTCGGCGGATTGGCAAGCTGGTTCTCGCTCGCATTAAAAAGCGCCTTTGCCGTTGTCGGAATGGCCGTGCTTATCGAGGTTGTACTCCAGCGCCTCTTTCCCACACAGCTAACCCAGTGGCACCTCAAGGCAATAGCCGTCGCCTGCTGCCTCGGATTTACCACCCTCAATATCGTAAGCGTCAAACTAACAAGCAGATTTCAGGTTGTCCTTGTCGGAGCATTGCTGGCCATACTTGCTTTTTTTGTTGTCTTTGGCTCCGGAGCCGTTGAACCTCTCAGATACGAGGGATTTCTCGAAAAAGGTTGGCCGGCAGTATTCGCCACCGCCGGATTGGTTTTCATAAGTTTCGGGGGCTTAACTAAAGTCGCCAGCATTGCAGAAGAAGTCAAGCAGCCCGGAAGAAATTTGCCCCTGGGTATGCTCCTGGCCTGGTTTATTGTAACCCTGTTTTACATTGGCGTAATTCTAATTACAGTCGGGGTCGTGGATGCCCAAGAGCTCATTGGAAACCTGATGCCTGTGTCACTGGCGGCCAATAAATTTATGGGCCTGCCCGGTTTTGCAATCCTCAGCTTCGCTGCAATAGCTGCTTTTGTAACCACCGCAAATGGCGGCATACTCGCCGCTTCTCGCTCCCCTATGGCTATGAGCAGGGACCAATTGCTGCCGCCGTTTTTAGCCCGCCTCAGCCCACGCTTCAAAACCCCTCACTTCAGCATATTGCTCACAAGCGGCTTTATGATTACCGCAATTGTTTTTCTTGATATCGAATTGCTGGTTAAAACCGCCTCGACCTTAATGATAATACTTTTCATTCTTGTCAACGCCAGCGTGATTATAATGCGTGAGAGCAGGATACAAAGCTACCGGCCGAAGTTCAAATCGCCGTTATATCCTTATATACATATCCTTGCCATCGTCACTTATGGTGCTTTGATAATTGATATGGGGCTGGTGCCGCTCTTGATTACTGCGGGCTTTATCATTTGTGCCTTCGCCTGGTATCTAATTTACGCCAAAAAGAGAGTAAGCCGCCGCGCAGCCCTCGTCCATGTTATCGAACGCGTTACCGCCAGAGAGCTAATTGACGCTACTTTACCGGATGAGTTGAGGGAGATTATCATTGAGCGGGACGAGATTGTTGAAGATAGATTCGACCAGCTTATAAAAGAGTGTGAAATC
>JAUXAH010000559.1 GCA_030614945.1 Phycisphaerae bacterium | reverse complement strand
GAGGATGTCGGCTTGGTCGTTCCAGTCGCGGTAGCGGCGGGCGGCCTGTTGGATGGAGGTCCAGGAGTCGTATCCTCGCCCGACGTTGAGGGTGACGCCGAAGGGGCGCAGGATTCCCTCAAAGATGGCTGAGAGGGCGTCCTTTTCGAGCCAGAGTTCCACGAGGCGGGGCTGATCGGTCCAGACGTTGCGTCTGTACCAGTGCCTGGCTGAGTAGGCGTACTCGGAGACGGTGTCCCACATGGGGACGGAGCGGGGCCGTCGCAGGCGGTCCTCGATGAAGTGCCAGGGGATGGAGCCTTCCTGTCTGGCTGCGACTAGGGCGCGGCACACGGCCTTGTACTGCGTTCGAGTGTTGGCGATGAGGTGGCTGGCGACGAGGCGGTAGTAGACCTGGCGCACGGTCATGGGGTTGTACTCCATCAAGACGTGGCGGGCCTCATCGATGATGCGCTGCGTCTTCCTCTGTCTGGTCATGGTTGGACCTGGGCAGGGTGCGGATCAGGGTCGTCTGGCGGGTAGATGGTGACGTTTTGCAGGCGCAGGTGTATGGAGCATTTGACGCGATCGATGGCGTCGAGATCTGCTTGGAGTTTGTCTGCTCTCTGCTGGGCCTCGGTGATCATGCCCTTGGCAAGCAGGGCGAGGAGGCTGTCGCCGGGGACGTCGATGGTGGCCCAGAAGCTGCCTTGGACGTAGAGATCGGCTTTCATGGTTGGTCGGGTGTGTGGCGTGGGGAGCCGCTAGCTTCCCAGGTCTCGACGGCCTCGATCGCCCACTCTTGCCGTTGGGCGAATGCGGTGGCGACTGCTCGGATGGCTGGGGCCTTGTCTCCGTAGCTGTCGAGGTCAGGGGGGCTGCATCCCTGGTGTTTGTTCATGACGACTGGCAAGAAGATGGTTCCGAGAAGGAGGGCCAGGGCTGCTTTTCTGCGAAATGTCATGTGATTCTGCCTCTTGGGATCGTGGGAGCGGCGCCGTGGGGTCGATGCAGGTGGCCACGTTGTAGGTGTGGTGCCAGACTTTGAGGTTGTCGTCTTTGGCCGTGTTGAGGGCGGCGATCCAGCGGGCGTCGTAGTCTGCGTCGTTGGCGAGGTCGAGGGCTTCGTCAAGTAGGAGGCGGATGGTGTCGGCCAGGTGGTAGCAGGCGCGGATCTTGGCTTGGATTCTGTACATGGGAGCGCCCTCCTAGAGTTCGGGTTTGGCTCGATCAGGGTCAAGGGTGGTGCAGATCTCGTTGAGGCTTTCCCAGGTGGCGTCGAGGCGGGTGACGGCCGCCTTGATGGTTTCGATGAAGGGACCGGGGAGCTTGTACTGTTGGGCCAGGAAGAGGGCAGCCTCGACCTGGGCTTGGATGGTGCCAAGTGGATCGAGAACGGCGTCGAGCTTGGCAGAGACGCTGTCACTTGTCATTGGGCTTCGTCCCCGGGGGGGCCAAGGGAGCCGCGCGCTCCCTCGCGGTCCCCTGACCCCGAACGCTGAGAAGGATCGGGAGCGTGTCGGCAAAGTGCGGGAGCGG
>JAUXAH010000210.1 GCA_030614945.1 Phycisphaerae bacterium | reverse complement strand
GGTAATTGCCCCGAACTACAAAACGGGGAGTGGGTTAAATCCTTCACTAACGATTTGGGACGAAATCTGGGCTATGGAATTAGACCGTGATAGGAAATTTTGGGACGAACTTTGCGAAGTGCCGACAAGGAAAAATCCTCTGAGTCTTATAGTCAGCTATGCCGGTTTTGATGAGGAAAGCCTACTGCACGATCTTTATAAAAAGGGATTGGCCAAAACGGATAAGGCGATGTTTTTCCTCTGGTCTCATAAAAACCTAGCAAGTTGGGTAACCAAAAAATACTTGGATTCTCAAAGGGAAAGACTAAGACCTAATACATTTCTACGGCTCCACGAGAATAGGTGGACAAGTAGCGAAAGTGCTTTCGTATCTCCGGAGATGTGGGACGCTTGTACTAATAATAACTTGCGACCAATCCTACCGGGCTTTAAAGGTCAATTAAGTGTAGGAATCGATATCGGTTACTCCCATGATAGTAGCTCAGTTGTGGGAGTGTATAGAGATAAAGACGATAGGGTTGTGCTGGGCTGTCATAAGTGCTGGGTTCCTACAAAAACGCATAAAATCGATATAGAGGAGACGGTTGAAGTATACCTAAAGGAACTACATAAAAAATATAACGTAGATAGTTTTAATTACGACCCTTTTCAATTCCATAGGTCAGGTGTAAGTTTGGCAAAAGAAGGGCTAAAAATGGTCGAATTTGCGCAGACGCAAGACAGGTTAGTAGAAGCAGGGGAGAACCTTTACAGCTTAATTAAAGGGCGTAATTTAGTAGTTTACAGGGATAAAGAAGTTCGGGATCATGTCCTAAAAAGTATCGCCAAAGAGAGTGCTCGGGGCTTCAGATTGATTAAGTCCAAACAAAGCGACCGGATAGATCTAGCGATTAGCCTGGCTATGAGTGCGGTTAAGGCGGTAAATTTGGACACCGGGAGACCCAGAATTCGCTGGCTTGACGACAAAATGCCTATTGCAGAAGCACATAAAGAACGACTTAAGGAGTGGCTCGAAGGTGATGATGATTTTGATGATTATGGCGGTGATTTATTACCGCACGACTATCATCAAATTTGACAGAAGTAAAGAAGTGTGATATTCTATGTACAGTAATATCGATTTTAGAGGAGTGTTTGACAATGATTAAGAAAATAATGCCTTCAAAAACAATGAAGGGAATAAAATTCTATAATGTGGAAAACCTATCAGATATTTTAGATATATCAAAGGGGGCAGTACGAGATTATTTGCGAAAAGAAAAAATTGTTTCTGTTAAAGTGGGGCAACGATTTTGGGTAAGTGAAAAAAATCTTTCGGATTTTCTACTTTGCGCAACTATCAGAGACCTGCCAGATGACAGACTTGTTGAAACAGTCAATAAAATGGTGGAATTGTTATTTAATAAATATATTGACAATCATCTTGTGCCTTGCATTAAGGATGTTCTCCGGGAATTGAACGAAAAGGGAGAGAAAGTTATACCGGAGAGGATTGCCGACCGCCTTAAAAGAAGTGCCACAATCAGGAAGAATTTAGTAAAAATTTAGATATAATCGGGGGCAGTTTTGGTTAGGAGGCCCCCGTCGATGAGGGAAAGTCGGGCTTTTCTTACCCTTGTTGATTCTTTGCTCCTAACTATATCTTCAATTCCTTTCGAGGAAGAGGTTATAGTTGCAGTCTACGATAGGTAAGACAACTATGGAGCTGACGACTAAACTTCAATCTGTATCCAGGGGGTAGTGGATTTCCTGTATTTGCCCATTGCCCCCCAAAAAATTTAAAAAACAGGAAGGAGACAACTGAATAAGAAAAAATATCAGGTATTTGTGGAATTATTTTTAGTGAGATAGATAAATCGGCTACCATACCGTAAGAGCTATTACCTTTCAATAATTTATCACTTTGCTGGAGATATAGATTCAATTCAGAGATGAATTAAAATCTTTATTATAAGGATGTGATAAATTATGGGTACTATTAAACTTTCAGAAATAAAAGACCTGATACAACAGGTTGTCCAGGAAGAAATGGGCAATTCCTTAACCGATTCCATAAGTGGTGCTTTTGAAAAATACATAAAAGGTGATGAACGGTTTCTGAAACTTTCAGAGACCAGGCCAAATAAGATGTTGGGGATATATGGTGGAGCTAGTGATCAGGATAATTATAACCCTGGTTACAACAAGAAAGCTAAGGAAATTTTTGGCGAGGGGACAGATTCAGGATTTGATCGGTTAGGTGAAGTGCTACTCGGAATATCTCAGGGTAATAGTGCTGTAACTAATCGGCTTGAAAAAGATTCCTCGACTTTAGTAGGGGAATCGGCTGGATTTCTCTTGCCAACTGCATATAGTAACGTTTTGCTGGACATGACCATTGAAGAAAATATCTCCCTGAAAAAGTCCAAAATTTATAAATTAGGCCGAGGAAAGGGAAAAACGCTGACGATTCCTTGCACAAAAGACGAAGACCATTCGAGCAACGTGGCAGGGATCAGCGTTTACTGGACCGGAGAGTTATCAGATTATACAGAGTCAGATTTTACGGTCCGCCAGCTAAAATTAGAAGCAAACAAATTAACTTGCCTTACAGAATGTTCGCTGGAATTATTGCATGACAACGCTGTAAATGCTGAACGGCTGATCGGGTCCATCTTTTCTAAAGCAATTTCCTTTGAAATTGATTCTTGTGTCCTCACGGATAGCGGGACAGGTGCGGGGAAACCACTTTCGATCCCTAATTCTGGGGCAGTTATCGAGGTCGCTAAGGAGACAGGACAAGATGCCGATACCCTTTGCCTGGCCAACGTGGAAAATATGATTTCCCGGATTTTGCCTAGCAGTTTTCCGAAGTCATTTTGGATTACATCTCTGACGTGCTTGCCCTCACTTATGCATTTGAACTACCCAGTTGGAACTGGAGCTGTAATTTACAATGTATTTTCTGAGGTGAATAATGTCTGGAAGCTCTATGGCCGACCACTACAATTTAGCGAACACATGCCAGTAATTGGAGATAGTGGGACGATCCAGTTAATTGATCTCCAGCGCTATTGTTTTTTAATTTTGCAGGATATTTCTATAAAGTCAGATACTTCGCTAGGTTTCAAAAGTGATAAAGTCGCTTTTAAATGTAGCATGCGTCTGGATGCACAGCCCATGGATACTACACCATTGACCCCAAAAGTGGGGAGTACTCTAAGTGCGTTTGTCAAATTAGGTACTGTATAGGTACTGTATAAAATAAAAAACCCCCGAGCATGTGGTTAAAATGATCGAAGGCTTTTTATATATATACGACATCGACAATAAAGCTAAGCTTTAAAGCGAAGCGATTTATATATATATTATATATAAAAAAAATATAAATGTCAAAGAAAAGAGAGACTTCCCGCTGGCGGGAAGTTTGAAAAGGAGAGAGGAATGGAAGAAAATATAGATTTAAAGCATTATCTGACTGGTGAAAAAGTAACAATTAAAGCTAAAAGGACAGGGAAAGAAGGGGAGTATAAAACCCGCTGTATCAATCCTTCCCACGAAGACCGACACCCGAGTATGGGAATAAACACCGCTGGCGGTGTTTATCACTGTTTAGTTTGCCATATCAAAGGGGTAACCTGGGAGAGACACCTAAAAAAAGGAAAAAGTTATAAGCAAAAATCAAGTAAGAAATATTTGCAAGAGGCAGGGGAGAAGGAGATAAAAAGCGATATCTTTATGGCTATCGATACCGATATAAGCAATTGGGAGGGGTATGACGAGACTATAAAAGAGGAAGTCAGGATAAGGCTCCCTTACGATTTATGTTTTATCCCAGAGGACGAAAGGGTAATAGCCACGGGGGCTATAACAAAAGCCGGGATATTCAGGATGTCAGAACTGAAAAGTAGGGTCAAAAAAGTGAAACATCTGTTAGAAAAACAGAAGGAGAGCGTCAAGGAAGAAAAGGAAGAAAAGGGCCCTAGACTAAAAACATTTTTACCCGGTCAAATCCACTTGGTAGACGATAACGGGGTAAAAAAATATCTGTTTAAAAACGATGATAAATTATCAGTTGCAGAGGCTTGGACAAGTGAAGGGGGGCAGGCCTTTAAACCAAGGCAAGATCTAACGATCGGTTATGCCAGTCCGGCAGTCCTTACTTTGGATCAAGGTATAGATTGGTCTAGCTTGTTAAAGGATATAGAAAGGTATATCAAAAAACATCTAGAATTACCAGGTAAAATATATTATCTTATCTTCGCGCTTTGGATCATGCACACCTATTTGGTAGAAAAGACCGATATTAGCCCTTACCTCTATTACACCGGACTTAAAGGGACTGGTAAGAGTAGGGCAGGTCAAATTGCCAATAAATTGGCTTATAAGTGTCTATTAGAGACGATGCCCACTGCGCCAGTCTTATTTAGATCCTCAGAACTTTGGCATA
>JAUXAH010000377.1 GCA_030614945.1 Phycisphaerae bacterium | reverse complement strand
CTCGTCTCTCGTCCCTCGTCTCTCGTCTCTCGTCCCTCGTCTCTCGTCCCTCCTCTCTCGTCTCTCGTCTCTCGTCCCTCGTCTCTCGTCTCTCGTCCCTCGTCTCTCGTGCTTCTGTGCTCGCTTCGCTCTTTACGCTTGTCGGTCGTTTTTTTTTAACCGGGCCGGCCTGCGACTGTGAGAGAAGCTCGTCAACATTCAGGAAATGCTCGCTCAAGGTAAACCGCAATAACAGAGCTTCTAAAAGTGCCCATGGCGTGTCGCTGTTTTTGATTGCCCATCGCAGTTTTTCGAGTGCGGTTATGTTGTAAATAAGTGCGGCGGTATCGAATTTTTCGGCTAATTGGCCTGTGCGCTTTCGCTGCTCGGCGGTCAAAATCAAAAGCTCGCTTTCGGCCCCTGCGGATTTTACCACCATTAAATCCCGCATATAATCGATAAGCGAATCGACAATCTGGACCTCGCTTAAGCCGGTACTGATTAAATCCTCTATTGCGGCAAAGGTTCCTGCTGCGCTGCTGTCGCCGATTTCGCCGATGAGATTATAGATTTTTTCGCTGTTTGGGCTGCCCAGAAATTCCTCGAGCAGCCCGGTGGTCAGCGGTTCCGCACCGGTGCTTATTAACCTATCCAGCAGGCTCAAGCCATCCCTCATCGAGCCGTTTGCCATTTTCGCCAGCGGCAAAATCAAATCATCTTCGTATTTTATTTTTTCCTGCTCGAGTATGAATTTGAGCTGGCCGGCGATAAGGTTCGGACCTATATTGCTAAAATCGAATCGCTGGCACCGGGATTGAATCGTCGCGATGACCTTGTTCGGCTCGGTCGTCGCGAAAATAAACTTTACATGAGAAGGCGGCTCTTCCAGTATTTTTAAGAGTGCATTAAAGGCCGGGACGCTGAGCATGTGAACTTCGTCAATAATATAGATTTTGAACCTGCAGCGTGCAGGTCGATAAATTGCGTTCTGGCGCAGTTCGCGAACCTGCTCAACGCCGTTATTTGTCGCGCCGTCAATCTCGATAACATCGATATCTTCGCCGAGATTGACCGCAACACAACTGTCGCACTTGCAGCACGGCTCTATGGTGGGGGCGTCGAAGGCAAGGCAATTGAGGGATTTTGCCAGCACGCGTGCCATAGTGGTTTTACCGACGCCACGGGTGCCGGCAAACAGATAGGCGTGTGCGACCCTGCCGGTCTTTATAGCGTTCTTGAGCGTCCGGGAGATAGGGTCCTGGCCGATGACGTCATCGAACGTCTGCGACCTGTATCTTCTTGCCAATACGGTATAAGCCATCTTTAAATGATTATCGATTAATGATTATTGATTACTTAATACCAGCTTCGCTGGTAGCAACAAATTCTGAACGTCTATCCTTTACTGTTTTTCTTGAAGTCACAAAAATAGCGGTTAGTTCCTTACCTTCTTCCAGTAAACCAGCAACCTTTTTTTCATCGAGTAGCTTCTCTTCGACAATAAATTCAATCCAAAAACAGGATCCATCAACTTCTTCTATGACGATGCTCAGCTTGAAAACAAAATCGGCCTTTGATTGTGCAAGACAAGCGGCACGATAGTTGGCTGCAACAGAAGTTGAACACTTGATTGGCTGCTTTCTAATGTGATTGCCTAAATCAGTCTTTGGCAAAGCAAGACCTAACTTAACGCAACGGTGGGCAAAATCTTCAGTTCGTTTTTTTAAGTCATTATCGCTCATTTTCTTGGCTTGATTCAATTATCATTTATCAATAATCATTCAAAAGGCGGCCGGGTTTGCCACGGCACAACAGAGCACACGCTTATGGCTGCTCGGCTCCCCGCCTGACCAGATCCATGGGCTCGGCCTGCATGGGAGCCGGCCGAAAAAATTTATTATTGACTATTTTCGATTAACTATTTTTAATGTCCTGCCGGATAATAAGTAAAAACTATTAAATAATCAATAATAAATGGTCAATTTCCAAGGGGATTTGTTATGAAAGTCAGAATCGAAGACACCTGCACTGCCTGTGCACTATGTGTGGATGCCTGCCCCGATGTTTTTGAGATGGGTGAGGAAATAGCCCAGGTTACCGCCGAGGATGTTCCTGCCGAGCACGAGGATGCTGTTCAGCAGGCCGCCGACGAATGTCCCGCCGAGGCAATTATCGTCGAATAACTACAAATCCCGGCCGTAAAATATTCGAGTTAAGCAATAGCTTTATTACTTCGAGAGCTGCTGGCTTCTCTCGCAGGCTTTTTTGATAGCTTCTGCTATTAACAGGCTGAATCCGCCATCGGTAAAAACCTTAAAGGCCGCTTCCGTTGTGCCGCCCGGAGTGGCAACCCGTTTAACAAGCTGTGCTGGGCTCTCACCTTCCTCTGCTGCCTTCTCAGCGAGCAGCGCGGCACCCTTGCCCGTCTGCAGAACCAGATCTCTCGCCACATCTTCTGGCAGACCAAGTTCGATACCGGTTCTTATCATCTCCTCCATCAAAAGGAAAAAGTAAGCAGGTCC
>JAUXAH010000558.1 GCA_030614945.1 Phycisphaerae bacterium | reverse complement strand
CCCGGCCCTGATGTGGAAGAAGGCCATTCTAAACAATCGTCTAAATCATAATTACCGCAGGTTTGTTTATAGGCTCCATTGCATCTTGTTTGTCCTGAAGAGCACTCGTCTGTGCAAGGAGGAGGGTTACATTCGCCATTTGAACAGCCATAATTGCATACCTCAACTAAAATATGAGCGCCATAGTCTGAATAACAATAAGAAGCTCCAACCGCACTTCCAGGGTATTTACATTTTCTAGTTTCATAAATTTTATAGGCATTTCCGTCTGTAATCCCCCAACTCCCATCGCCACAAAAATATATCCATCCACTTTCTCCGCAAGCAGAGTCAGAATCACATTCATTTATACATTTTCCATTTTCGCATTCATTTTGGCATTCGTACTTAATTTCAAAATCCCCATACCATACACTATCATAACATTCGTCATTAAAACAACCCCTATCATGGTATTCCTTTTTTTGTACAACATTACCACCTTCACATTTAGGCAGGCCCCACCATTTCGAATAATCATCTCCGCACTCATCTTCCTTGTCTTCCCTGTTATCACATGCATCATAATAATAAACATCATTATCCGAGCAGGCATAGTAGGAATGAGTTGTACAAGTTATACAATTTCCATTCCCATTACATTCTTTTCCTGAGCCACAAGAAGTGTGTTTGGGTCTGTTTGTATATGAATTAGAGCAGCTGGCTGTTGCCTCACATGTATCTCCACCCGTACAAACTTTGTCTATATCATGATAATCCCTGCAGGGATACGAAGATTCTAAATAATCGCAATCTTTTGTTCCGCATTTTTCATTTTGATAGTAAAAGAAGCATGATGAATAGCCAGCCTTACAGTATGCGCAGGTTCCACAGGTTTCTACAAAAATATCTCCTATTATTGGTTCTGCGGACCTTCCATTACATTCATAATCCTTTTTCCTTATATAATTATCTCCACTAGGAGATTCCGAACCATGACAATAGTAGTAATCTGAAATGCCTGTTGGTTGAGAACCAGATGATTTGTAGTAACATGTATTTAAATTACAACAAGCTCCTGAACTACAATCGCCATCAATAATTCTAACACTTACATCGTTACCTCTATTATTACATTCGGATATGCCTGCATCACTACTCCCTTCGCCAGCTACATAAAGTTCAATATTTCCTCCAGGATCTCCAGATGCCCAAGAACCTAAATATAGATCTTCAAATGTATAAGTTAAAGTTTTTTTTGCACAATTATATGTGTCCCCCGAAATAATTAGAGAATTATCTATAAAATCATCATCTAAAATAGTAACATCTTTTTCGTAGAGATTAAAAAACCCGGACACAGTAACCCATTTCCCAGAACAAATACCCCACTCCCAGATATCAAAAGCATAAGTAAGTTTTGCTTTAACATCAATATATCCTCCAGCACACTGTGCAGGCGGGTTTGTACCCGGAATTGTTCCTGTTATTGATTCAATATAACATTCTACCTCTTCAGCAGAAACCGCAGCAGCCATAAA
>JAUXAH010000233.1 GCA_030614945.1 Phycisphaerae bacterium | reverse complement strand
AAAAAGATTAGCCACAGAGAACACAGAGAAAGAATTAAAACCAAAATCAGTTAACCCGCCGAACTCAGCGGCGAAAGAAAATGAACGCAATACGCAATACGCAATACGCAATACGAAGAAGAGCGTGTTCTTTGTCGTTATCGGATTGGTGGGATTAGCCCTCGGAGCAGAGATGGCTGTCAAAGGCGCTGTATTTATCGGGGGGCGAATAGGTTTGAGCGACGCTGTTATTGGCCTGACTATCATCGCGGTTGGGACTTCTCTGCCGGAGCTTACAACCTGCGTGGTCGCCGCTGTCAAGGGCCATCACGACATTTCCGTTGGCAATCTCGTCGGCTCCAACATCTTCAACACCCTGCTCGTTACCGGCACAGCAGGAGTGATTTGCCCATTTAAGCTGGCCGAAGAAGGACTCGCCGCAGGAGCTTATTACTGGATTATGATTGTCGTCGGCGCCGGCTTCGCAGTTCTGGCCGTACTCGGCAGACGCGTTATCGGCCGAGCAGCCGGTATTATTCTGCTCTGCAGCTACCTCGGCTATATGGTGTATCTGTTTTGCCTGTAGCGGTTTCGACGATATAATAGATAGCGCAGATGAATGAGATTCGATTATGGTGTGCAAGATAATTATGTAAAGGAGATATTATGAAAACACTGCGACAAATTGGTTCACTGGCGTTCGTGGTGGGGCTTTTCACTGTGGTATTTGCCGGGGTGCCGTGGCACGTGCTTGTTGCCGACGACCCGGTCGTGCCCTGGTGGCTCAGGATAGCGGTTTTCTGCCTTCTGGGCGGTATCCTTGTTGTCCTGCTGACAGTGGCTCTGGAACAAAGGACAACCAGGAGGCTGGCAGAGGCGCCAGTGCTTGGTGAGCCGGAGCGCACGGTTTTGCTGTTGAATTCCACAGAACTACCCGGACGAGAGCTAACGGAGATTCTCGGTCTGGTCCAGGGCCATACGGTATTTGCTATCTGGCTCGGCAAAGACCTGTCCGCCCTAATCAGGTTAATCCTCGGCGGCGAATTGACTGAATACACAGAGATGATGGGAAGGGCCCGGTCAGTTGCTACTAACAGGATGAGCGCGCAGGCGGCAGAGATGGGTGCGGATGCAATAATCAATGTTCGCTATATGACTACGAGTGTTGTGGGCAGTGCGGCTGAACTTTTTGCTTACGGCACGGCTGTCAAGCTCAGCGAGTAGAACGCCCTGCGGGCGGATATTGGTTATTGGTAACTGGTAATTAGTAATTGGTAATTGGTTATTGGTTATTGGTTATTGGTGAGTGGTGAGTGAAAATTAAAATTGTCCCCAATTAGTCAATAATCAATTAGTTTAGCCGCGACGGGATTAAGAAAGGAGACAGAAATGAATCGGCGGGATTTTTCTAAACACAGTCTATTGCTTGGAATGGGCATTCTGGCTGGCTGCCAAGTGGGTAATACGAAAAGGAGTATAAATGAACCCAAGAATTATTACGAGGAGCCGGCGAAAAAATTGCCTGTAAGGAAATTCGATGTCGTCATAGCTGGTGGCGGTACGGCGGGCGTCGTGGCAGCTCTCGCCGCGGCGCGTCAGGGCGCGAAAACAGCATTGATAGAGGTAAAAGGTTACCCGGGCGGAACCGTAACAGAAGGCGGCACCGCTCTTCACAGCTTCTATAACCTGTGGAAGGCCTTCCCAGGCGTTAAAAAACGTCAGGTCGTTCGAGGGATTCCTCAGGAGATTATCGACCGCCTTGAGAAGGTCGGCGGCACATCGGGACACGCCGAGATGTCTAAAGGGTACGATTTCGATTCAATATGCACCGCTATTGACACGGAAATATATAAACTTGTAACGTTCGAAATGCTTGTCGAGTCGGGCGTTTTCGTCTGCGTCAATACGCTTTTGGCCGGAGCGATTATGGACGGCTCCCGGATTAAGGGAGTGATAACAGAGAGCCGCTCCGGAAGGGAGGCGTTCTACGCGAAATCATTCGTGGATTGCACTGCATACGGCGACCTTGCCGCTTACGCCGGCGCGAAGTACAGCGAGCCAAACGATTATGCGGTATGCAATAGTATTGGCATCGGGAATGTGAGCGTCGAGAAATACTACGAGTTCCTCAAATCGCACGACGCCGTTTTTCAACAGGCCGAAGGCCGGCGCAGCGGCAAGGACGGGCAAATCGTGCGACTGCAGGGCAGGACCGTCAATCTTCCCACCGGCTTCAGGGCCGGGGCCGGGAAAATCGGTATGTCAACCGTAACGACTACCGTGCACGACAACTATTTTATGTTCATAAAGCTGAATCTCAAAATGCCTGTCAGCCCTACTAACAGAGATGCAGTGACGAAAGCGGAATTGGAGCTAAGAAGGCGCCAGGCAAAAGCGATAGAGCTATTCAGAAAATATGTCCCCGGCTGTGAAAAGGCATTTATCGCCAGGACGAGCCCGCGCCTTAACATCCGCCGCGGCCGGCTAATCACCTGCGACTATGACATTTCACATAAGGATGTAATTGAAGGCAGACATTTTGATGATGAAGTTATGGTTTACGGTTTTCACGACTCCGCTCCGCGTCTTCAGATAAAAAATGGCGGCACATACGGAATCCCGTATAGGGCGCTGCGTGTAGCGCGAATAGATAATCTTTTGGTGGCCGGGATGATGATAACCTCCGACCGCAGGGCGCACATGTCCACCAGAAACACGGTAAGCTGTATGGGACAGGGACAGGCGACAGGCACAGCAGCGGCCCTCTGCGCAGCTAAAAACTGTGGAACACGCCAGCTTCGATATAGCTATTTAAGAAAGGCGCTTGAAAACGACGACGTGTATTTTGAAAGTTAAAATGTAGCTGCTCAAAATCGTCGCTTTACGGGAGGATATTGGTTAAATGGTAATTGGTAATTGTTGCCACCGAGGACACAGAGAAATAATCGATTATCATTAATATTGTCATTCCTGCGAAGGCAGGAATCCACCCCATCACCGTCATTGCGAGGAGCGAAGCGACGTGGCAATCTCATATTTAGCACCGCAATTTATTCGGTGGTTCTCAACTTATCACTTGATTTAAGACAGGCAATCGGTAAAATGGGGCGGTGAATAAACAATGAAAGGATAAAATAATGGGTAATCAAAAATTAGTTGATTTTGCTACGAAGGAGTCTCAACTTGTTTGGAATCGGTATGGTTGTATGGTGGTTGCTAACTCTATCTTACTGGGTTTCATAGGACAGTTAGCAACTAAGAAATGCTACGGGGGATTGTTGGGAATTTGTGCTTGTGGTATGGGCTTGCTTATCGCATTGGTGTGGTTGTTTATTACAAGTTACGGTTGGCATCTGTCGTGGTATATTCTTAAACAAAGTGGTTCTGATGAACTAAAAGTATATAAACAATGGAAAAAAGAGAAGTGGGATAACTTCCCGAATGACCCGATTTGGTTTTGTGCCCACCTCGTAATTTTTGCGTTTTGTTTAGCATATGTTTTACTTGGATTTCATTTTTCCAATGGATTGTCTTGGCCGGTGCTATTTATCATCCTGTCTTGTATAGTGTGGGTAATTTGGTTTAAGATTTTTCTCTTTGACAAGCAGAAAGACGACCAAAAAGAATTAGCGGAAAAACAATGACAAATGAGACAGACCAACGAAAAGAAAAAAGGCCAGTCTGTATAAGCCCTTTTTTTTACGTCTGTATGGGAGCTGGCATAGTAATAATGTCTATGGTGCTTGACTTCGGGGAGAGTATGTTAGCAGCGGGGCTTGAATGTGGTATTGGTGCACTTCTGGGTGGTTCCGTATTTTATGGCATTCGATGGTGTGTTTCTGGGTACGAGCCAAGCGAAAAAGATGAGCAAAAACAATAAGTAAATCTCGGGACAGCCCTCCGGCAATCGTTAAATTAAAATCCCTTTGTGTTCTCTGTGGCCAATTGAATCTGTCTTAATCTGTGCCAATCTGTGTAATCCGCGGTTCAAAATGACATACAATCGGCAAAGACGGCCTGGAAGTCGGGCTCGTGGGCGATTTCAACGTATTCTATTTTGCGGGCCAACTCACAGGCTTTATCTCGGCACCGCTGAGAAAGTAGTAGCATCTGCGCGCCGGCACTGGCGGCGTTGCCGACAAAATGAATCCTTTCGGCCGG
>JAUXAH010000719.1 GCA_030614945.1 Phycisphaerae bacterium | reverse complement strand
CTTCCAGGAGGGCTTTATTTTTTATATTGACTAGTCTCCCCTAAAGTGGTATCCTTTTTAAGACTGCTACAATTATATTATTAGTTCTAGCGAAGAAAAAAAGCAGGGTGTTTTTTCCGATCCCCTGCTTTTTTATTTATGACCTATACATCTGACATCTTTTTGCCTAATACCAAACATAAGAATTATTATATATTTTCCAGACACTACTAACTTTCTCCAAATAAATATCTTCGTTCCAACTGCCTACAGTAGAAACTATATGTATATCTGCTTGGGCATAATCGCCATTAACTTCAATATTTTTAATCTTATCTATCTTAAAAGTCCAAGACCCAACGTTGGAATAGTCAACATAAAATTCGTAGACTTCAACCATAAAATAAGCGTTTGAATTATAGACACAATAACTTTTAGCTTTATTCCAGTTTTCATTATTTAAGGCAATACCATAATTTTGGATAACACCTTTTACTTTTGCCTCATTAGTATCAGGAGTTATTCCGCCACAACTACTTAAAAAAATTGCCAGTATTAAAAATAATATTGCTAAAAAATATACCTTCCTCATCTTTAACCCTCCTTTCCGATCCCTCTTATGCCTAAAATCATATATAAACTGCTCATTTTATATATGAAATATTAGTAAAAACTAATTAAACTAAAGTCATTTCTTTGTTTTTGCCTAATTTACCAAAATTAGACAGTCAAATAGTTAATCCTCTACCTCTACTTTTTCTTGTATATGACTACCAGACCTCTTTATTAGAGTTTGCCTTAATTCTAATTCTGTAATTGCAATACCAAGACTTTCAATATCTTCTTCTAATTGCCTTATCTCCGAATTTATTATTTTCTTTTTTGAAGAAGTTACTTCCCCTAAATAAATATCAGCAAATACTTTTTTTCTTGCCTCCTTCAACCTCCAAAGTTCGTCATTTTTTGAAGCCCGTTCTCCCCAACACTTATCGAGACCGTCCTTAATTTTCTTAAATTTTTCTGTAAATTCCTGCATATT
>JAUXAH010000052.1 GCA_030614945.1 Phycisphaerae bacterium | reverse complement strand
TGATGCGGCCAGACTTGAAATCAGCAGCGGTGAGAACGTTGAAGTAATCACACGGCGAGGTAAGGTAACCACACCGGCAAGGGTAACCGGCAGCATCGAAAAAGGCTGGCTGTTTATGCCGTTCCATTTCCGGGAATGCCCTGCCAATATGCTGACTAATGACGCATTAGACCCGACGGCCAAGATACCGGAATACAAGGTTTGTGCAGCGGCCGTTAAAAAAACGTAACCGTTCACGGGTCAATATGCTGAATTTTGGCCATATCGTATCACGGGCATCCTGCCCGTGATTTGCAAATAACCTTGGCCAGGATGGCCAAGCCACATTTGCATAGGAACCTTGGCCAGGATGGCCAAGCCACATTTGCATAGGAATCTTGGCCAGGATGGCCAAGCCACATTTGCATAGGAATCTTGGCCAGGATGGCCAAGCCACATTTGCATAGGAATCTTGGCCAGGATGGCCAAGCCACATTTGAGATTGCTTCGGCCTGAAGGCCTTGCAATGACACAAAAACGCCGTTTTGCCGCCGTGAACGGTTACCCTTTTTTCTTTGCCCACGCTGACCGATGAATGTCGAACGGCAGTAAATTTCATACCAGGCCTGCGGCCTCGATGATGTCCGGGACACAATGACCCCAGCCAAGCGTCATCAGGTGGGCACCCTGGCAGCAGTCTTTCATCTTGCGAATCAATTCGCCGCAGATTTCTATTGAGACCTTTTGACGGTCTTCTTTGGCAGCGTCAGAAAGTCGTTTGATTAGCTCGTCCGGCACATGGACACCAGGCACAGAACGGTTCATGTACTTGGCCATACCGGCATTCTTGAGCATGACGATTCCGACCATCACGGGCGCCTTCAGGTGCTCAATACGCCGCATAAACTTTTCAAAGGCAGGCGGCTCGTAGACGGCCTGCGTCTGCACAAACTGAGCGCCGGCTTCGACCTTCTTTTCCAGCTTAATAATCTGTGGCTCGACTTCCTCGGCACAGGGCGTAACGCAGCAACCCTTGAAGAACTCAGGCACACCGTCGAGTTCGTTGGGGTTGCCCTTCATATCCCTGCCCATGTCGGTGCCGGCCTCAAGTTTGACCATCGCCTGCAGGAGTCCCACGGAGTCGAGATCAAACACGGGTTTGGCTTCAGGATGGTCGCCCATGGCGACGTGGTCACCTGTCAGGGAGAGGACGTTCTTGATTCCAAGCGAGGCGGCGGAAAGCAAGTCCATCTGAAGAGCGATACGGTTGCGGTCGCGGCAGGTCATCTGAAAAATCGGCTCAATGCCGCGCTCCAGCAGCATCCTGGACACAGGCATCGAGCCAATACGCATTACAGCCGTTTGGCCATCAGTGACGTTCACCGCGGTTACCGAATGTTTAAGGTATCTTGAAGCCTCATGCAAACAGGCCTCGACGTTAGTACCTTTCGGTGGGCCGATCTCGCCGGTGAATACAAACTCGCCGGACTCAAAGGCCTGCTGCAACGAACTGACAGCTTCGTTCATGTTTCGGACTCCTCTTCAACCATTTCCTTAAGAACCAATCGTCGGACGCCTGCGCCGTGCTCTTTTCTCCAGTCTCTGGCCGGCTGAATCCTGCGGAGCTCATCGAGCTTGCCTTTCTCCTTCAGCCGTTTGTAGATTAGGTACCAGGCGCAGTCCATATCCGATGAGATTTCACACTTGCCGTTGTTTGTCCCGCCGCACGGGCCATTGACAAGGCTCTTGGAGCAGCGAGCGATCGGGCAAATGCCACCGGTCAGCGCCAGCACGCAGTCGCCGCAACCGTGGCAATATTCCTCCCAGATGCCTGAAGCGGTGCCGGCACCGTAGAACGTGGTATTCATAGCAGGCAGAAATGGTACATCGGGATACAATTGCGACATAAACTGCACCCCGACACCGCACGCCAAGCTGAGCACACAGTCGTATTTGTCAGGACTTTCCTTGAGATTCTCAACGAATTCCCTGTCGCACTGGCGGGTGATATAGTCATAGTCGGCGCCGACGTCCAGCCCTTTATGCGCAGAGGCCAGACGAAGCTGTGAGGCGAGCTCCTCGGCCTGCTTTTCTCCGCCGGTCAGGCAGACAGTTACGCACCCGCCACATCCAAGCACAAGCACCCTTTTGTACGGCTTGAGCATTTCAAGGATTTCATCAAATGGTTTCCTTTCAGCTATTATCATCGAGACTGTCTCCTAAAATCAGGATATACCTTTTTCAACTTCCTGGACTGTCCGGTTCAAGGCGATACAGATTGACTCGGCGTCCCCTGCAATCTCAAACATTTTCAGTCGCCAGCCATCTATTCCGATTTCGCTCAACATGTCGCGGGCCTGATTTACACGTTTTTTAATCCTGGCGGCAGCCTGTGGATAGCGCTCAGCGTTCTCGGCGCACGCGACGACCGCGACAGCATCCGCCCTGGCTTCGAAGGCACTGAGCAGGTCAGACACTTTCAGACGAGCCATGCTCGGCAGGTAGAATTGCTTCACACCGGCAACACCCTCGTCTTCACCGCGCCACGCAGACGCCGGTGCTCGATGCCCACAGATATACGCAACAATCTTTACATCGTTGTCCATACTCTCCAGAGCCTTTATGGTATTGTGCTTCAGCAGGTTCTTGTCCCAGCCTCGAGGGATTATGGCCTTAGCGGGGCACTCCGCTATGCACATACCGCACGCCTGGCACAAAATCGAATCGATGCGAGCGACGTCAGTAACTTTGGGTATGTCGAACGGGCATACTCGAAGGCAGGTAAGGCATGCGGCACATTTGTCCACCAGGACCTCTGCACCGGCTCCGCAGTTCATGCACCTGCGAGCTTCACAGGCGGCGCTTTCTGCATCGAGCGTGTGCTCGAATTCATCGAAGTTTTTTTTGCGCTTCTCCGGGACTTCGGTCGGGATGGAAACCCTTTGCGTCTTGATGACCTTCTCGGCGGTGACTTCGGAAATTTTATCAATAGCGGGCGGCAGTGAATCATCGATATCGACCTTCCTGCCGCTAAGATACATATCGATTGCCTTCGCTGCCCGCTGGCCATTAGCGCACGCCTCAACAACCGAGCCAGGCAGGGTTACGATTTCACCACAAGCGAACACGTTTGGAACATTTGTCTGATGCGTTATCGAGTTGAACTCAAGCCTGCCATTGTTATGAAGTTTGACAGCACTGTTTTTGACAAAGCCGTAGTCCGCCATCTGGCCGATAGCGAAAATCACCGTGTCGCAGTCGATGTTGATTATGTCGCTGTCGTCGTACTGTGGATTGAACCGCTTGTCTTCGTCGAATACGCGAGTAACCTTTCGGGCCTTGACCCGTCTGATTCGGCCGTCATCTACGGCAATTTGCACCGGCCCGCGACGATGTATGACGGCTATCCCCTCTTCCTTTGCTTCGGAGCTTTCCCACTCCCAGGCAGGCATTTCTTCGTCGTTCTCCAGACACATCATTCGGACTCGTTCGGCACCGAGGCGTAGGGCAACCCTCGCGGCATCGCATGCGACGTTACCACCGCCGATGACCAGTACGTCATTACCGACAGAAACCTTTTTTCCGAAGGCGAGATTTGTCAGGAACTCCATAACGGCAAGAACGTGCTTGTGGTCTGAACCGGGGATTGGGAGCATCCGGCTTTTGGCTAAGCCCGTCGCAATGAGTACCGCTTCGAAGTCGGCGTCCAACAAGTCGTCAACGGTTTTGTCCCTGCCTATCTCGACATTAGTTTGCAGCTCGACGCCATGGGCAAGAATCCAATCGATATCTATCTGGACAACGTGACGCGGCAGCCGATATTTGGGAATTGTCGTTGCTGAGATGCCGCCGGCGACCGGGAATTTTTCAAAGACTTTTGGACGATAACCGAGTTTGGCCAGCTCAAGCGCGGCAGACATTCCAGCCGGGCCGGCGCCGATAACAGCAACCCCGGCCTTGTTCTGGACCGCGGCCTTATTGACCGTCAGTCCCTTGCTGCCGCAATATTCCGCGACAAAGCGCTTCACTTCACGGATAGCTACCGGGTTGTCGACATCGTTACGCCGACAGTTCGCCTCGCAGGGGTGATGACAAATTCGCCCGCAAACGGCGGCAAACGGCAGATGCCTGCGAATAACGTCGATGGACTCCTGCCACCGACCCTGGCCAACCAGCTCGACATACCTTCTTACATCAGCATGCACCGGGCAGTTGTAACGACACGGTGCCCACTCACGCTCCATTAACTCTGCCGCACTGGAAGAATTTGTTACATCTCTGGATGTCAGGTCATAACCCCGCATAAAACTTTCTCCGTGTCGATGAACCCAAAATCAATCACGAAAGATGCTCACAGTTACTTCTGTTACCGGGCGGCAATTCTCCTGGCGGATTCAACCGTATTGTAGAGCAGCATTGTAGTTGTAACAACACCTACGCCGCCGGGAACCGGAGTAATGAAACTGGCTTTTTCCTTTATGCCCTCGAAGTCTGCGTCTCCAACGGTTTTCTTTTTGGGTTTGCCTTTCTCGTTCAATACCGGATTGCCGTTTTCATCGGTAACAGGCACCCGGTTGATACCGATGTCAATTACAATAACACCATCCTTTACCATATCAGCCTTAATTAGGCCCGGCTTTCCCGCCGCAACGAACACAATGTCAGCTCTTTTGGTATGAAAGGCCAAATCCTTCGTGGCAATATGACAAACGGTCGGGGTAGGCGATTCCATCTGCGAAGAAAGCAGCATCAAAGCAAGGGGTTTTCCTACTATTTCTGAGTGCCCTACCACAACCACTTCTTTTCCCTTTAACTCTACGCCGCTTGATTTTAATAGTTCAAAAGCCGCACGGGCGGTACAGGGTGCAAGTCCTATTTCACCGTAAACAAGCCTTCCCATATTGGCAGGGTGCATTCCTTCGACGTCTTTGCCGGGTGAGATTCTAACCTGTACCTGGCGGGCATCTATGCCCTGCGGCAGGGGCATCATAAGGATTATGCCGGTGACGGCGTCGTCCCGATTCAGGCCGTCAATGAAATTTAATAACTCATCCTCGGTAGTTGCACCGGGCAGCTCTTTAAGTTCATACTTAATGCCCATTTCTTCACAGGACCTCTGTTGCTGTTTTATGTATACCCTTGACGCGGCATTTTCGCCCACCTGCACCGCAACCAGATGCGGCGGAGCGCCTTTTGCCTTCAAATCTTCGATATCCTTTTTCAAACCTTCCTTAATTTCGGACGCTACCTTTTCACCCTGTAATAAACTCGCTGTCATCGGATTTTCTCCTTTGTTCGCTTAATAACGTTTTCCCTAATAACTTGTATCTCTTTTTCCATAAGGGCTGATTCTTCTCTAATCCTGGCTGCCAGGTTACTGTCTCTAATGCCGGACAGATTTATTTCAACGTTCAAAAGGGCCGAGGTAAAACCGGAAGCAATAAACTCGGCTGCCACTCCTACATCGCTTACCAGATTGACATTACCCTTTTCCAAAAGGGGCGTCGAGAGCTTCATTGCCTCAAACAAATTCCGGCAAATCGCCAAAGGCACAGACATGGCAGTCTTCAATGCCGCCTGAATGGCTTCGGTTCTTGCCTCTTTATCTTCTTCTGTCTCCTTCGACATTTTATAAGCTGCGGATACCTTTTGATATACAACAATATCCTCGTCAATTAGTTTTTGCAGTTCTGCGCGTAATCTTTCAGACGAAAACAGAATTTCCTGAATCTGCGGTTCAACATCTTTGTACTTGTCTTTGCCGATAGTAAAATTCGCTACCATACTAAGCAAGCTAACCCCCAGCGCCCCGGCCGCAGCTGCAGCACTTCCTCCGCCCGGCGCCGGTTTTTTCGCCGCCAGGTCGTCCAGGTATTCCCTAAATTTTCCCTTGCAATACATACAGTGGCTCCGACTTACTCAAGATTAGTATGTCGTTGACTTATTACGTCCTCTGAAATTCCTTTTCGTTGCAGAAGAATGTAAACCAGCGCGTCGACATACAAAAGAGCGGTTTCCTCAAATAGCGTATTATTGTTCGGCCCGATAATGTATTTGCACCGGGCTTTTATGTCCTCATTGTCTGAAGGGATCAACACAATATGGGTGGCGAGCTCGGCCAGCGGAGACTTGTTAAGAGCCGTTATCACAGCCACTTTTGCGCCGGAGTTTCGAGAAGTCTTGGCGAGCTCGATGGTGGTTATAGTTGTTCCGCTGCAGGAAATTGCAATCAACAAGTCCGGCTTTTCTATTCTCTGGCAGGTTGCCAGGCCCGGTATATGTACGTTAAATCCCATCTGTGCAAGCCGGGTAGACAGGCACTGTGCAATCAGGCCGCTTCTGCCCTGGCCGGTAACGAATACTTTGTTGGCTTGCAGTATCATCTCAACCAGTTTATCTGACGCTGCCCGGTCTATTTGACTGACAAGCAGCTGGATGCCTGCAAGCTGTGCTCTGCTAATCTCAACCAGGTTACTGTTTGTCATTGTTCTTGCTCTCGCCCAGCCCATCCTTGGCCTGCCCCTCGTCCAGCCCATCGGATGGGCGGGACTCGGAGGGGCTGGCCGATGGGCGGGGCTCGCTTTTTTTTCTTAACTGTTCCCAGCGCATCAGCTCGGAAACCTTCCCCAAAGTGCTGCCGTCATCAATTTCAGCCATTTCGCGCTCTTCGCGTTCGACAACTGCCTGTGCGCGGTTTGCAATTTCCACGGCCTTTTCCTGGGGAATCGCCACAACGCCGTCGTCGTCACCTATAATCCAATCACCGGTGCGGATATACTGACCGCCGATTTTCACCGGAACGTCGATTATACCCTGTCCCTTCGGCTCACCTGCTACGGGGGTTATAAGTCTTGCAAAAGCCGGAAACCTCATCTCGCGGATATTTGCAACATCCCGAATAGCACCGTTGATAACTACTCCTGCCAGCTTGCGTTGCAAACAGCTCTTCGTAGCTTTCTCGCCCCAGACCGCTGGTGGAATTCCACCGGCATCTATAACGATTACCTGTCCTTCACCGGCCATATCTATCGCTTCAACCGGCTTGCTCCAATCACCCGGATAGGTCCAAACCGTCAAGGCACGACCCACCATCTTTACCCCCTGCACAATCGGCTTAATGCCGGCTAATTCGCCCGTATTATGCAACGCTTCGGTTACGTCGGCAGCGGAGGTCTTTGCCAGAACCTCCGCAATGTTTTGCTCACTGCCACGCTTGAAAAAGGTCGCTTCCACTTTGATGCCTGTGGCCATAACCTTCTTTATTGTCTCGGTGGCTTTCCTGGCATCCGGTGATTTTGTAATTGCGCCGCCGACGATAATTATAGTCGCACCGGCCTTGATTGCATCCGCAGCGGTTTCAGAATTTATCCCACCTGCAACTGCAACCGGGATGCTGACCGCCGATGCCACCGCCTTGAGGTCGTCAAAAGGCAATTGTCCTCGCATCTGCATATCTATCGGGGTATGGACACACACCGAATATGCGCCCATCCGTTCAGCTTCCTTTGCCCGCTGCACCATTCGCTCTCTGCTGCCCAAACCAAGCAGGTCAACGGTAATTTTTGCGTCATAACGCCGGGATGCTTCGATACATTCATTTATGGTCGCCTCCGACGCCGGACCAAGAACGTGGATTATGTTAGCCCCTGCCTTGGCTGCGCATTCGGTCTCCAATCGGCCCGCGTCCATAATCTTCATATCGGCGACTATTGTCGCAGTTGGAAACTCACGCCGAAGGGCCCTCACGGCATCTAATCCTTCGCTTTTTATAAGAGGCGTTCCTGCTTCCAGCCAGTCCGCACCTCCTGCCATTGCTTCTTTGGCGGCCTTCAGGGCGCGAGCAAGGTTTTCGTGGTCCAGTGCTAATTGCAGTATAGGTTGCATCCCTCGGTCCTTGAGATTGGACGATAGCTTATTTCTACTAATATGGCTCTTTGTCGTTTGTTCACAATTTAGGTTATCAGGGTATCAGGGTATCAGGCAGTGGGCACCAGGTTACCAGGATATCAGGGCAAACTCACCTGATATCCTGATGTTCTGATATCCTGCATCCTGATGTCCTGATATTCTGATCTCCTTTCTTTTTTCGCTTTACTTTTGCTTTTCCGTTTTGAACCCCGCCGTTATTCCGGGGTCACGACCGAGACCCAGGCCGGACGCCCCGGAACGGCGGGGTGAACGAGTAATTTAGCTTCTGCGAACAGTCTTATTGCCTGCGGATATGCGATACATTCCTGCTCAAAAACTCTGGCGGCGAGGGTTTCCGGGGTGTCGGCGTCTTTGACATCGCAGGTGCGCTGGACAATTATTGGTCCTTTATCATATTCGTTTGTGCAAAAATGCACAGTGCAGCCGCTTACTTTGCAGCCGGCCGCAAGAACGGCCTCGTGGACGTGATGTCCCCACATACCCTCTCCGCCGAAGCTCGGGAGCAGGGCGGGGTGTATGTTCATCACGCGGTACTCGCCCCGCCCGTCGGACGTGCGGGGTAAATATCGAGGTGGTATTTTCCAGAGGCACAGCCAGCCGCCCTGGATGATGAGGTCAACGTTTGCATCGACAAATTCTTCTTCGATGCGTTTGCTGAATTCATCCAGCCCCTCCGAGGGGCGGGATTCATCGATGTCGGGGAAGTCTTTTTTGCGAATGATTTTCACGTCGAGTCCGGCGGCTTTTGCCTTTTCGACGCCGGCTACGGTTGAGCGTGAGCTTATCACGACGGCGACTTCGGCATTTAGCCGACCTTGTTTAATATATTCGAGAATATTCATCAACGTGGTTCCGCCGCCGCTGATTAGCACGCCGAGCCGGACCGAGTTGGATTTTCGATTTTCGATTTTCGATTTTCAAATTTTGCTACTGTTGGCTTTGCTGTCAATCGGCAATCGGCAATCGGCAATCGAAAATCGGTAACGTCCCGTTCGAGATTTAATGCCTGGTTTACGAGTTTGTCGGTTTCTCTGTTTTTCTCTCTAACAATGTGCTGAACCTTCCAGCTTTCAAACTCACCGAGCAGGTCGACGGCCTGCCGGAAAAGGGGCCTGATTAGCTCACTTTTAACCTTGTATTTGCCATTAAGCTGTCTGACGAGCAGCTCGCTGTCACTGAAAACCGTTATCCGTTCGGCACCAATTTGTTTTGCGGCTTCGAGGGCCTTTATGATACCGGTATATTCGGCTACGTTGTTGGTGGTTCGGCCGATGAAGAATGCCTTTGCCTGTAATTGAGTTCCGGCGTGGTCGGTTAAAGTGAAGCCGGCAGCGGCCGGCCCCGGGTTTCCTCTGCTGCCGCCATCTATATAAGCAATTACTTCGTTTCTCGTATCCCGCATCTCGTGTTTCGATGCCCGAGCCCCGCCCATCCTATGGGCTGGGCGAGCGTCAGGCATCAGGTGTCAAGTATCCTTTTTCGGTTCCAAGCACAAGTATTCTTGTGCAGTTTGGACAGCGGATTATGTCATCTTTAGTCATAAGCAAATTAACGGACTCAGCGGTGATGCCCATAAAGCAGCCCCCACAGGTATAGCCCTCTGTTTTGCCCTCCTGCCGGCCAATCACTGCCATCGCTTCTCCATCGTATGTTTCTGCGACGCGTTTGAAAACCTGCAGCGGCTCGTCCGGTATGGTCTGTGCAAGCTGGTCCCATTCAGCCTGGATTTCTTCGATTTCGGCCTGGTATTTAGCTGCCAGGAGCTCGGCTTCTTTTCGGGTCTGCTCAAGCGTCTGTTTTTGCTCGTCTATCTGGTTTTGTATTTTTCCGCTTTCGGCTTCGTCATCCTCAATATCTCTCAACAATTCCAGAACCTGGGTTTCGATTTTGGAATTATCGGCTTTGGTCGTATTGAGCATGGTGAGGACTGCGGCATATTCCTTGTTTGTTTTTGCGGTATTGAGTGATGCTCTTAACCTGGCTATTGCTTCATCCTTGGTCCTGAACTCCAATTCGAGGCGGTCGGACTGGATCTTGGTTAGCTGAACCTCTTCGGTTTTGGCTTCGAGGGCGTTCTGGAGGCTTCTGACTTGATTTTCC
>JAUXAH010000024.1 GCA_030614945.1 Phycisphaerae bacterium | reverse complement strand
CTGGGCCTGTTAATATTGCTTTGCCATTCCTGCAACACAACCAAGCCTGGCAGGGCCGGAGCAGTCGATACAGCCGGCAAACCGACGGCCATTGAGACAAAGCCGCCGGAGGCCAAACAGCACGAAACAAAACCCGCAGCCCCTGCTGGGCCGTCAAATATTGTTGCGAAAATAGCCGAGTACGTCATCACAAAAGAAGAGCTCCACAAGCGACTAATGAGGGAGCTGCAGCCACAGGACGAAGAGTATGGCAAACAAGACGAGCCGGTGGACGCAAAAACCGTACTTGCGAAAATGATAGCTGAAAAAGCGATGGTGATAGAAGCTCGAAAGCTCGACTATCTGGAAGATGAAACAATCCATGCGCTGCTTAAGAAATTTAAGCAAAAAAAGCTGGCAACCTTATTATTGGAAACCCACCTGCGAGGAAAAATAATAGTTGCGGAATCAGAAATTGACGAAAAGATGAAAACCGACCCCAGGCTAAACCGAGCACGCGCAAAGACAATGGTCGAAAGGGCAAAGGCCAACATCCTCTTAGGTCAGTATTACAAAGAGCTCTGTGAAAAGCTCCATCTTCAAAAGTTAAGTGTCAATTTCCCCGAAGCGGCCCGAATCCATCGAAGACTGCTGCTGCACCCGAAAGAGCCCCGCAGAATGAGACTTATCCGCATCCGTCAAATAAAAAATGAATTGACCCCGGAAGAGAAAAACATTGTTCTGGCAGCGTATGATACCGGAAAAGTAACATTGAAGGACTGGTTCGATACTTTGTGCGAAATCGGCCCGACGTCCCGTCCGAGGGATTTGCATACCGTAGCGGGCGTTGAACGGTTATTAGACAGGGCCTTGAGGATACCAATTTTCATCTCTGAGGCCGAGTCACTCGGACTCGACAAGGATGAAAATCTACTGAAGGAAATAAAGAAGCAGGAAGATATGAGGCTGTTCGGCAAAGCCCGGAGGGAAAAGGGCAAGGATATTTCGGAACCAAACGAGCAGGAAATAATGGCCTACTTCGAGAAGAACAAGGAGGCATTCGGAACACAGAAGACCCTCAGGATTGACCAAATCTGGTGTCAAGACCTTAAAACGGCTCAGAAGGTCAATGACGAATTAGACAGCGGAAAGGATTTCGAGGCAGTCAGAAAAGAATACTCTTTGCAAAAAAAAGCTAATGCCTTCAATGCTTCTCCACCCGACGAAGGATTATTCTTCAAGGACTTATGGAATGGCGAGCCGAATGAAATAACAGGGCCGGTAAAGGGCTTCTACCGGGGGGGGGTCAAGTGGCGCATCGTTAAAATATTAGAAAAGACGCCCGCCAAACTGAAAGAATACTCGACCAGTATGAAAGACCGTATCAAAAGGAGAATGCTGGACGAACAAAGAAACGCAATCCTGGAAAACTACAGAAAAGAGCTCCTGAAAAAATATTCATACGAGATTTATGCCGAGAGGATCAGGGATATCGACCCTCTAAATATACCATAAAGACATCAGGAGATTAGTAACTCGTGATTAGCTAAATAATTACCAATCTAAATATCAAGGTTCTGGACTTCGAGGGCGTGGTCGCGGATGAAGTTTCGCCGTTTCTCAACGTCGCCGCCCATCAATATACTAAAGAGTCTGTCGGCCTCGCCGGCATCGTCGAGCTTGACACTGAGAAGTGTCCTTGTGCCGGGATTCATAGTCGTATCCCACAACTGCTCAGCGTTCATCTCGCCCAGACCCTTGAAACGCTTTATCTCAGCTCCTTTGCCGCCAATCCGTCTGATGGCTAAACAAATATCGCCGAGCGAGGCGACGTCATATCTGTCTGCGCCGTTGATGAGCTGGAACCTGGTCGGCATCGCCTCACCCCTTGCCTCCGCAGGGGTAAACTTGTCCCTGCCTTTAGCGGGGACGGACTTGGCCGGCTTTAAAAGAAAATCCCTCAAGTCCAGACCGAACTGGTCTTTGAGCTTCTCGTTTATCTGATTGATTCGGCTGACCTCGCGGAGCTCCTCGGCAACAATTGATTCCTCCTCTTCGGCCTCAGTCCGGGCTTTGATGCGCCGCTTTAGTTGCACGAGGCGTTTTTCATACTCGGCCTTGTCGTAATAAATCTTCTCCTGCCCTTCGACGCAGATACGAAAACGCGGAAGTTGTTTGCCGTCATAATAGGCCTCAATGAAGTCGGCGAAGACAATCCCGCGCCGGGCCAGAACAGCTATGATGCGCTCGGCGTCAGCGAGAAGTTTTACAAGGCCGGCAAGCTTTTTGTCTGAAACTTTCCGCTTTTTTTTGCCATTCTTAATGACGAGTTCTGCGCCTTCGAGGCCGCGAGCAATCATACGTCTGCGCATCTGATTTTCGCTCAGGATATATTCGGCTTTCCTTTCACCCTTGACCCTGAGCTCGTAAAGGGGCGGCTGGGCGATATAAATCATATCACTGTGAAACAGCTGGGGCATTTGCCTGAAGAAAAACGTCAGCAGCAGCGTTCGAATATGGGCGCCATCGACGTCAGCGTCCGTCATCAATATTATCTTGCCGTATCTGCACCTGTTTAAATCGAACTCGTCGGCGCCGATGCCGGTTCCCAGGGCGCTGATAATGGTGCGGATTTCGTCGTGTGCGAGCATTTTTTCGAGGCGGGCCTTTTCAACATTGAGGATTTTTCCCTTCAGCGGCAGGATTGCCTGAATATTTCTGTCGCGGCCGGCCTTTGCCGAGCCGCCGGCCGAGTCACCCTCCACGATAAATATCTCGGTAGCTGCCTTTTCCTTACTTGCACAGTCCCACAATTTACCGGGCAGGTTGCTGCTGCTCAGCGCACCTTTGCGCCTGGTCAGCTCGCGTGCCTTTCTGGCGGCCTCTCTTGCTGCGGCGGCCTGGATGGCCTTGTTCAGGATACGCTTTGACTCCGCGGGATGCTCTTCTAAAAAATGCCCAAGCTGCTCGTTAACGGTGGTCTCAACGAAACTGCCAACCTCTGGATTAGTCAATCGCACCTTTGTCTGGGCCTCAAAATGAGGATCGGCAAGTTTCACCGCCACGACTGCCGTTAGTCCCTCTCGCAGGTCCTCGCCGGTTGTCGCCTGGCCGTTCTTTAACAGGTTATTGTTTTTGGCATAATAATTCATAGTCCGTGTCAGGGCGGTTCTAAAGCCCGAAAGGTGCGTCCCGCCGTCGATATTGCAGATATTATTGGCGAAGACCAGCACGTTTTCGGTATAGCCGTCGTTATACTGCATAGCTACTTCGCAGCCCAGCCTCGCTTCAGTATCTTCCCTGCCCAGATAGATGACGTCCTTATGGAGTGTCTCCTTTCCCTCGTTGAGGTGCTTGACGAACGCCCTGATTCCATCATCAAACTTAAACGACTCTTTTTTGTCTTCTCTATCGTCCCTGAAAGCGATCTTTAGTCCCCCATTGAGATAAGCCATTTCTCGAATTCGCTTTAAGATTGTATCGTAATCGAACTCGGTATCGCCGAATATTTCCTCATCGGGTTTGAATGCTATTTTAGTGCCTCTTTTGTCTGTGGTTCCGATTTTCTTTACGGCTCCCTTCCTCGCTCCCCTGAAACACTCGAAATGATAGTGTATCCCGCCTCGATAAACATCGGCCTCGAGCCATTCGCTGAGAGCATTTACAACACTAACCCCGACCCCATGCAGTCCCCCAGCGACTTTGTATGATTCGGAGTCAAACTTTCCGCCTGCGTGCAGCTTTGTAAGCACTACCTCGAGAGCGGACGTTTTCGCCTCTTTATGCTTCTCGACGGGTATGCCCCGGCCGTTATCCTCGACTGTACAGCTGCCATCGGCGTGGATGCGAACGGTTACGTTGTCGCAGAACCCGGCCATTGCTTCGTCAATGGAGTTGTCCAATACCTCATAGACCAGGTGGTGCAGACCTGCGCTGCTGCGGTCGCCGATATACATATCCGGCCGTTTGCGCACCGCCTCCACGCCCCCCAGTATCTTTATGTTGCTCGCATCGTACCTGTGGTCCTTCATATCCGCTCTTTAAGCGGGGCCCAATTTTGCAAACTACCGGGCCCCTTTACCACTATCGCTTCGCACAAGCTCCCCCTTTTTAATTACAAGATGGTCAACCGACAACGAGTCTGATTTTTTTAATTTGGGCCCGCGGACACTGCTGCTGCAGCTCTTTGAGAAGCTCTGGACTACATAGTCGCAGCTCGTGCAGATACGGCGGCAAATCTACCAGCACTTTCAACTGCCCGGCGGAAATGTCGGCAATTTTGCAGTGCCGGCGAAGCCCGGCCGGCAGCAGTTGGCTCCAGAGCTCCTCTACTGCACCGAACCTGGCCTGCTGCGGCGAAATCCGATCCTCCATAAGCTGGGTGATGGTATCGCCTAACCTGACTGTTCGGTCCGGCTTTTGCCTGGTTCGACGGTTGGTAATGTTGCTTAGTTGTTGGCTGTCATCCATGACGTATCTCGTAGTTCAATTCGGTTTCGCATTCCGCGAACTCCGAATTAACCCAGGTTAATTGGCATCAGAACATAGAGCAAATCTGACCCGCTTTTTATCAGGCCCGGCCTGTCCTGCTGGCCTAACTCCAATTCAAATTCCGGCGTTTTGATAACCCGCAAGACATCTATCAAATACTGCGGATTAAAGCCGATCTCTATCGGCTCGCCTTTATAATCTATCGGCACATCAACCCGGGCATCGCCAGTCTCCGGCGCCCTGCCGGAAAACACCAGGATGTTCGCCCCGATAGAGAGCTTAATCCCCCTGGATTCCTCGCTCGTCAGCAGCGCCGAGCGGCGAACCGCACTCAACGCCGCCTCGGTTGACAGCGTTAACTTGTTGGTATAGTCCGTCGGGATTATGTCCTCATACTTCGGGAAATTGCCCTCAACGAGATTCGAGCTTATAACGACATTCGCGCAGCTGAACAGTATCTGGTTATCAACAAGCTTAACTGCAACAGTGTCCTTATCGTGGGAGCCGATTTTGTCTAACAAAGCCATAGTCTTGGCTGGCACTATTATCTTTGTTGCCGCCATCTGTTTATCCGGAACTGAAGCCAGGTTGACCCTGCAGCGAGCCAGTCTTCGACCGTCGGTGGCAACCAATAAGAGTTTTTTGCCCTTAATCTCCCACAACATACCGTTAATCGCATAACGGCTGCTCTCTCTTGCTGTGGCAAACAGACACTGCTCAATACCAGCTTGAAGTCTTTCTAAAGCAATCTCCATATTCGGCTCACCCTCGAAGCTTGGGATGGCTGGATACTGGCCCGGCTCCTGACCATAAACCGTAAAGTGGCTGTCAACTCCTCTTATCTCACAACTGCCTTCGGCCGCCCGAAACGACAGGACCTCGTCGACACTTTCGCGCACAATAGCAGCCACCCGGTCCGCTGGGACAACTACTTCGCCGGCCTCCTCAATTTGAACTTCAGAAAGCAGATGGCTGACACCAACCTCTAAATCCGTTGCAGAAATTCGAACCTCTTTCTCACCTACTGCAATATGTACACAGCGTAATATCGGCTTAGGTGTTCGACTTGGCGCCACGGTTGTCAGCAGCCCTAAAGCTTCAGCAAGTGCTGCTCTATTAAAATTTACTTTCATAATAAACCCCTGTATTAAAAAGCTAAAAGAGTTAAAATAATGTCGAATTTTTAAACTCAAAAATACTGCTGTAGTTTACACTAAAAACTCCCTGTCCACAACCTTTTCTCAAAAAAAGCTGGGAGGGTAAAATAACCCGTCTAACGTCTGGTCTAAGTTTAGAATCGCTATATGTCTGTTTTAGGAGATGAGGGAAATTAGTATTCTATTATTTATTAATAGTTAAAATATAATATTAGTAGTCATATAACCTGTGAAATTCTTGGATTTCAAACAGGGTTTCTTATTAAAGCTTTATAGAGCAAGTAATTAAGGGGGGCAGGGGCCTGTTTTCTCTTGTGGGAAAAGTGTTGGGTTGCTTCTGAGTTTGTTTGGTAAAGCTAACAGGAGGGGGTCTTTAGTGGTGTTGAGATGTTAATTGTCATAGGGTTCAACAGGTTACTTAACACACAATTTACAGTCGTGAGTGCCCAGGGCGAGTGGGGATTAAGTGCTTGTTTTTGGTCTGGCACAAGGTATATTAACTATTGTAATAATTGGCCGGCAAAGAGAACTATTGAAAGATTGATTCCGGAGAAAAGAGCGCCGCTGGAGTTAGTAACGTCGGTTCGGCCGCAATAAAGCCCCTTATGAGGCAGTGAGCACAAGGCCTGGGTATCAGTATTGAAAACGAGTAGAGAATATGGTGAAAGAGAATAAGGAAAAAGTAGGAAGCCGGGAGAAAGACCTCTTTGTAGGTTTTGATGTTGGCAGTAGCTTTGTACATTATGCGGTTCTCGCCGAAGACAGGGAAATAATATATTCTCCGAAACCAATAATGCATTTTGCCAATCCGCTTGGAGCTATAAAACAGGCCTGGCGGGACGTAATAAAACGATTCAATAAAGACAAGATAAAGAATACCGCGTTTACAGGAAGCGGAGCAAAGTCCTTTCCAGGCGTTATGAAAAGTTTAACGTATGATTTTGATAGTGTAACAATTCCTAAAGGGGCGGGACTGGTTAGCCCGGATGCAGAATATATTTTCCATATAGGGGCAAGGGATGCGTACTTTTTCAACTTAAAGAACATAAACGGCAAGAAGATTATTCAAGAGTGGAGAACGGGAACCAAATGTGGGGGCGGCTCCGGCACGTTAATAGAAAAGCAATGCAGAAGACTGTTCGAGGGCGAAATCCCTGGTCCCAAATTAGAAGATGCTGCAATAGCCGGAGATGAAAATGAAAGAGAAGCCGTTAGAATAAGAAACAGGGCGAAGCTGCAATCAAGACTGGAAGAAATGTTTTTTAGAGCGGAAAAGGAAGCCAAAAGCTCAAAGGAGCCGAGTGAGTTTTTAGCAAGATGCGGCGTCGTTATTCAGTCTGATTTAATTCATAAGCAAAACGAAGGGGCAAAAAGAGAAGATAATCTGGCGGGACTTTTTAAGACGGTTGCAAGAAATTATAAAATCGATGTTATTGGGGCAAGAGAATTTAAGGATTGTAAAAATTCCAATAGTGCGATAGCGACAGGGGGTGTTTTGACTAATGAGCTCATAAGAAAAAAGTTAGAGAATCTCCTTGGGATTTCTGTAGAAAGGCCGAAACACTACCATAACATAGCGGCCATAGGTGCGGCTCTAAAAGGAATAGAAGAAAACAACGGCTTTGCCTTTAATCTTGAACAGCTTGAAAAAGTTGCCGAGTTCAGTAGGGAAAAAAGGCAGTTCGCCCCCCCTCTTTGTGAATATCTTGAAAAAGTAAATGAAAAGAGCGAACGCTTGGAAGAGAAAGTACAAAAAGGAACGGAGGTTATAATAGGTATTGATGGGGGAAGCACGACAACAAAGGGAGGTTTGGTTGAATTAAAAACAGGAAGACTGCTTGACAAGATTTACATCAAAACTTATGGCAATCCCGAAGAGTCATTAAAGCGCGTTATAAAATACTTGAGCAGACACAAAGACGGGGTGATTGTCAGAGGAGTTGGTGCTACCGGTTCTGCGCGAAAACTATATGAGAAAATCTTGGTTAGTAAGAAGAAATCTGAGGAATTAGCAAAAGCAGGAATAGAAATTACAGATAAAATAACCGATGAAATTACCTGTCATGCCCTCGGCGTCAAACATTATGATTCTGATATTGATACCATTTTTGAAGTGGGCGGCCAGGATATGAAGTTTACCAGTTTTGCAGGGGACGGCACGGTTAAAGAGGCAAAAATGAATTATAGCTGTCAGGCGGGTTCCGGCCAGACCCTTGAAAATATGGCGGACGTTATAAATTTGAAGGTAGAGGATTCTTTGCAGGAAGTTGCGTTGAAGGCGAGAAGGGTTCCAATAATTGACTCCACTTGCGGTGTTTTTATGGAGATGGACGAAAACCGGCTCATAGCGGAAGGTTTCAGCAGGGAGGAGATATCCGCTGCGATACTAAGAGGAACGGCGGCGAGCTATTATTATAAGTTTGTCGGCGGCCCTCAGCATGTCGGGGAAAAATGCTCTGCCCAGGGCGGCCCCCCCTTGGGAAAAGCTTTTCTCGCTGCACTTGCGCAAGTAACAGATAAAGAGATAGAGGCCTATCCTCATAGAGAAATGTTCGGAGCATGGGGCCAGGCCCTGGACATCATTGAGAACATAAAACAATTGGATGAACAAAACAAAAGGTATGAATCGGCCTTTCGAGGCTGGAATTTGGTGGATATGCCTTTTGAAAAACAAAAAATTTCCTGCAGGGTGTTGTTTAAGGAGAAATCCTGCGGCGTAAGGGACTGTCTGCTCGAAGTATTTTCCATTGAAGACGATAAAATAATTACAGGGGGCTTCTGTCCCAGGGGAAATTCCGAGGCAGTTGCAAAACCAAAAACAAATTATGTGGAAAAGTATCATAAGATATATGAAAAATATTTCAAAAAGCAGGGAGGCCTGTTGGAAAGCGTCTCTGCCGCCGAAATAGATAAAGAGCAAATAAAAACGGTAGGGATTAAGAGGAGCACCGCAACGCTTGGAGAGAAGGGAATCTGGAGTGCTGCTGTATTCAAAAAACTCGGGTTTCATCCTGTAGTATCGCCGAGAACCGGTAAAGAAATAGCGAAAATAGGAATTGACAATTCGAGAACAGACTTCTGCATAGCGAGAAAAATAGCCACGGGACATGCGGCAACGTTAAATAATCACCCGGATATAGAATACTTATTTAATCCCAGTTTTATTGAGCAGAGAAAAGATAGTCCTCCGGATTTGAAATACTGTATTTACACGGAATCAGAAGGTTATGTCTTAAATGATGCTCTTTCTCTCGATAAAAACAAACAAATAAATCCCATTTTGCATTTTGGCGATGAGGAGCTTCTCATTCAGGCGTTTAAGCAGGAATTTAATAGATTAGGATTCAGGTTCACAGGCAAAGAGATAAGAGAAGCTATTAAATATGCAAATAAAGCTGAGGAAGAATTTAAGAATGAGCTTTATAAGGAGGGGGATAAGTTTTTAGAGAGGATCGAAAAATCCGGCGCAAAAGCATACGTCGGTATTGGAAGAGACTATGTCCTGCTTGACCCGGAGGCAAGCTCAAACTCAGGGGTTATGTTTTCACAGATTAGAGGCCTGTATTATATCCCGCAAATCTTTTTGGAGCACAAATTTAGAGATATTCCTATTAAAGGCATAGCAAACAATGAGTTTTGGGTGCAGAGCGTGAAGATATTAAAAGCCAGTCTGTTTGTGGCGAATCATCCCAGTTTATTTGCCATAATAATGATGAATTTTGGTTGTGGACCGGACAGTTTAAAAATTTACCAGGAAGAAAAAATTCAGCAGGCGGCAAATAAAGCCGCACTTGTCTTATTGACCGATGCTCAAACTAACAACGCTCCTTTTGTAACAAGAACAGAGGCCCACGAGAGGGTTGTTAATCAAAACAAGCCGAGAAAATTAAAGCTCGGGAAAATACAGCTAAGAGAATATTCAACAGAGAATAACGGCGGGAGGGTCTGGTTGATTCCCTATATGGGGGACAGTAGTTTTGTTGCGGCCGCGGGACTAAAGCATTTTGGGATAAACAGCAGAGTGCTGCCCACCAATACGGGAAAGGGCTATGAAATAGCACGAAAGCATATCTATACGGAAGTCTGCCATCCTCTTAAAGGAGTCGTGGGTGATGCCCTTGGCTTTCTAAATGAGGAAATTGATAAAAGAGGCAAAGATTATGTTGAAAATAATTATCTTGTTATGCTTCCCACGACGAGCGGACCTTGCAGGTTTGGAAAGTATGTGGAAGTATTAAGAGAATTTATGGATAGAGAGGGTTTAGCAGAAATTCCAATAGCAGGCCCTTCCTCGGAAACTGATTACTTCGACATACCCCTACCGGAAAAGGTTGGTGCATCGAACAAACTCAAGGTCCAGCAGGTTCTGTTCAAGGGAATCAACGCCTCAGACCTGTTGGAAGACATAACCCTCAGATTCCGGCCGTATGCTGATGATAAACAACAAATTACTGACTTGAAAAAAGAAAGACTCCTCGTATTAGGAGAAGTTATTGAAAATGGCGCCGAAACCGCTGATCTAATAGAGTGGGGAAAAGAGACTGTATCTCTATTCAAAGAAAGCAATCTGCAAAATTATGAAAGATTTCCTCTCGTTCTTTATATAGGGGAGATTTATATGAGGCATCATGACCCCTGCACTGATTATGTAATTGAAAAATTAGAAGAAAAAAACCTGGAAATCATAAGAGACCCTATAACGGATTGGTTGGACTATGTAAATCAGATGAATCAGAGAAATTCAAAAAGGGATATAGGATTAGGGATTAAAGCCTTGAATTTAGTTAGAACGTTAAAGGCAGTAAGGAAATTCAGCAAGTCTTTTATTAAAGGGCGATACATGTCTTATATTGAAGAGAAAATAGCTGAGCCGTTCCACGAAGTTCTTTATGGAAGGCATTCTCTTCCAAAGCCAATAGAAATAATTGAAACTTTGGAAAAACAGCATGAGTTTCACGGAGATATTGAAGGAGAATCTCCGCTAAGCACAGGACTTGCTTATTATTTTATGAAGGATTTAATTGAGCCGAAAAACAGTGCTTTCATATCAGGGATTTTTCATATCGGGCCTTTTACCTGTATGCAGGAAGGAGTTGCAACGGCAAAAATAGAAGCAATGGCGAAAGAATTAAGAAAAACAAAGCCGGATTTAGTTTTTCCAATTATTCATGCTTTTTTTGGTGATTCTCCGAATCCGAATTTAGATGCTGAAATCGCAGTCTTCAAAGAGCAGTGCTATCAAAAGAAGGAAATGCTGAAAGAAAAATATGGATGAGAACAGCAGAGGAGTGGATGTCGAGTAGTAGGGGGCAGCCCTATGTACCTGCCCTGTCTCCTGCTGACCAGACGTCTCACCGTACGCTTCTTTTCTTGGGCCTGTGAAATTGTTATAGGTTAAATAGGGCGGATTGCTAAACCCTTTTATAACAAGCAGTTAGCGACTCGGAGCCCCCGCATCTTCTCGTGGATAAGCTGTTAAATTATCAGCGAGGTTGCTCGGCAAAGGCCTCTACGAAATCGTGAATTTCATCACGCAGGGCATCCGATTTCAGGTTGTTTTTGTTTTCAGCCTTCTTGTTTTTACTCCTTTGCTTTTAGGTTCGAATCGACAATTGTGATTAGTTTATAACATTTGGCGGGCGACTACAAGCGGGACACCAATCCGTACCTCAGCACAGGGCGAAATACCCTTTATTCATACTGTTATTTGCGTTTTTTATCGGTTGGTCCTATAAAAAGATAAAGTTTTTCACGGTTCTTTGCCGAATAGTACTAATAAGCATTTAGTCGTTTGTTAGTATTGAAAATGCATTTTTTGGTGGCAAAATGGGGGTTTTCAGGGCGAGACTGGAGAGGATTTATGAGAACTATAGCGGTTGTTAATCAAAAGGGAGGCTGCGGCAAGACAACGGTATCGATAAATCTCGCAAGTGCCTTCGCTGGAGTGGGACAGAGGACACTGCTGGTCGATATGGACCCCCAGTCGCATTGCGCGGTCGGGCTTGCCGTGCCGGAGGAGCAGATCGAACAGAGCATCTACGATGTGCTTATAAGCAAAAGCCGAAACGAGCCGATAAAGCTGACAGAAATACTCTGGCAGATTAGTGATAGGTTGGAGCTGGCGCCAGCCAGTATAGACCTGTCTGCGTTTGAGCAGCAAATGACCGGTATCGCCGAGCGTGAATGCTGCCTGAAAAATGCCCTCAGCGAAGTCAAGGGTGAGTATGACTACGTAATAATCGATTGTCCGCCGGCCGTGGGCCTGTTGACATTCAATGCCCTCAGGGCGGCCACCGATGTTATTGTTCCTGTCGAGACGGGTTACTTTTCACTGCACGGGCTCAGCAAGCAGCTTGAGACCCTTGATATTCTCTGTAAACGATGCAACCAGCAGGTGAAAGTGGGGGTTCTTGCCAGTATGTATGATATAAGAACGAAGATGGCCAGAGAGATTCTGGCGGAATTGCGCGCCCACTTTGCCGACAAGATGTTCAGAACAATCGTTAATTTCAATACTAAGATTAAGGAAGCATCCAGTTTTGGTCAGCCCATCGGTGAATACGATGCTGCCAGCAAGGGCCAGAAGGATTTTCGCTCATTGGCCGAGGAAGTTATTGGCTTTGAGGCGAACCTGCAGCGATGGGAGATGGTCAACTCGCTGGCTGGACAGCTCGAATCGATTAGTGCCACCGCTGATGAATTGCTGCAGGGGAGCAAGATTTTGCAAAAAGATCGCGAAATGGAAACCCAGCCGGTAAAGACCGCCATAGAAGCTGTGCAGGCCACCAGAACTGAGGAACCCCATTTTGGTTCTCCTGTGGAGTCCTCACGGACTGCCACAGGTGCAGAGGAACGCGAAGCGAGGACCCCCGAAAAACCAAAGCTGGCCGGTCTTGACGCCAGGCTTTCCGACTATTATGGCGTTACCCAGATAAACGATGCTGTCATATTTGTAACGCTCTATCCGCGTGCCGATAGTGTCCAGGTTGCGGGAGACTTTAATAATTGGCTGCCGGGAAAGACCCCTATGCAAAAAGTAGGTGACAGCGGCGTCTGGCAGACGAAAATAAAGTTGCCCGAAGGCAAATATCGTTACCGGCTGGTCGTGGACGGCCAGTGGCAGCAGGACCCTTACAATGAGTTGACGGAATTGAATCCGTTCGGCGGATTTAACTCGGTCGTTGAAGTACACTAACGCGTATTTTATTACCAGGCCTGCCCCCGCATTTCTCTGGCGGGGGTAAATTAGTGCGGGGTCATTCCTGCGGCACGTAGCGAAGCGGAGGGCCCGGAACACAAAGCAGAAATCTAACTCTTTTAATAAACAGTGTCAATCCGTGTTAATCCGTGTCTAAAAAATAGAACCGGTCAGTTTGAGTATTTTTTTATTTTTTATTTGCCGACAATGTCCGATAAGGTTATAATTTCCCCTGCACAAGCGGGATTTACCGGATAGTAACTGGTTGTGTATAAAGTTTGTCGGTTGGTTGAGAATGGATGCTCCCAACGCCGTACAACGGATTGTCGCAATTGTTCTAATTGTGGTGGGGGTATCTTTTCCTGTTTTTGCCGGCCCGGTTTATATTTACAGCGGCCAGTTCGACCTGCCAATTCCCAGGCCGGACAGCGGTGATCCGGACATCACCAAGGGCTGGATGGCTGATGCAGTTATAGAAATCCCCCGCCAGTTTACTATTTATGACCTTGATGTCCGCATAAAT
>JAUXAH010000226.1 GCA_030614945.1 Phycisphaerae bacterium | reverse complement strand
CCAGTTACCATTCACCAGTTACCATTCACCAGTTACCATTCACCAGTTACCATTCACCAGTTACCATTCACCAGTTACCATTCACCAGTTACCATTCACCAGTTACCATTCACCAGTTACCATTCACCAGTTACCAACCGCGCGAGTATCGAGAATCCGTCCCACTAACCAACTGTCCAAAATGACCGGAAATGCCCTTTACCAGTACTAAAACCGAGGTTTTTGCCCCTCGACTTGACTTTTCGGCAAATCGGCCTATATTTAGGTAGTCAGTCTTTAAGCATATGAGGCGGAAGAGGTATTAAAAATAATCAATAGAAAATAATCAATATTGTAACGCAGTGCAAATCCGGCGCTGTTTGACGGAATCAATTTAGTATGTCAGGCGCATTTGACAATAGTATAGTTAATCAGGTTCAGCAGGCCAACGACATCGTTGACGTCATAAGCGAGCACGTCAGTCTGAAGAAAAAGGGCCGCGAAATGGTCGGCTTATGTCCCTTCCACGACGACCATCGCCCGAGTATGTACGTCAACACCGTCAAGCAGATATTCAAGTGTTTTGCCTGTGGCGCCGGCGGCGATGTCTTCAAGTTTCTTCAGATGCGCGAAAATTTGACTTTTCCACAGGCAATAGAAAGATTGGCCGACCGCGCCGGCATAAAGTTGAAAAAACTCAAAACTCAAAGCTCAAAACCAAAAACTACTGACGTCGACCCGAACCTGCTGGCTAAGGTCAATACCTGGGCTGCTGAGTACTTCCAGAAAAATCTCGCTGACGAACAAAAGGGAAAGTCAACCCGTGATTATATCGCTCAAAGACAAATAAACCCGGAAAGCACCAAAAAATGGCGACTTGGGTTGGCTGTTGATTCGCGGGATGATTTGGTTAGAGCCGCGAAAGACAGAGGTATTCCTCCGAAGCTGCTGGCTCACGCTGGCCTGATTGTAAACCAGGGCGGCGGCAGCTTGGGCGACAAATTTGTAAATCGCTTGATGTTTCCTATCACTGATGTAACCGGCAGGGTAATTGGCTTCGGTGGTCGAACACTCGACGAAGCGAGCGCTAAATACATAAATTCGCCGACAACACCTCTATTCGACAAAAGCAATTCACTGTACGGCCTCCAGCAAGCTCGCCATCAGATTGTCTCCACGGCAACAGCGGTTGTTGTCGAAGGTTATACCGACTGCATAATAGCGCATCAGTTTGGATGTAGCAATGTCGTTGCGGCGTTAGGGACAAGTTTTACGACCGGCCAGGGGCGCATCTTGAGGCGGTATGCAAAAAAAGTGGTTTTAATTTTCGACAGTGACACTGCAGGCATTGAAGCTGCCAACAGGGCGCTGGATGTTTGCCTGTCGCAGCGCATAGATATCAAGCTTGCTTCGGTGCCGGAAGCTAAAGACCCGTGTGATTTTCTTCTAACCGCCGGCAGGGAGCGATTCGAACAGTTGGCCAACGAGGCCGTCGATGTCTTCCAGTTCAAATGGAACCGGCTTATGGAAAGTTTCGGCAGAGACGATACTCTTGCCGGCAAAAAGTTGGCGATTGAGGAATTTTTACAAACAATAGCCGTGAGCTTATGGGCAGGCAATCTGCCGGCCATTGACAGGGGCTTGATAGTCAACCGGCTTTCGAAGATTATCGGCGCAGACCCCAAAGACATAAATGCCGAGCTATCCAGAAGAATTTCAAGGGCGGCAAAGGCCGCAAGCTATCACGATACAGTTGGGACGGAAAACCAGAAAGTGCAGAGTATAGATTTCGGCCAGGGACTCTTTGCCGTAGCTCAACGCGAGGTCCTCGAAGTATTGTTGAATGAGCCGAAGCTGTTTGAGATTGTAAAGCAAAGAATTTCAGCAGACCTCTTCGACGTGCCGATATTGAGGCAAATAGCGGATATACTGTTTCAAACGCTAAGTACCGAGAGTAATGCTTCGCTTGCAGAGATACTCACCGGAGCAGAACCCGTAGATGCAGGCAGTGTTATCGTCCAATTGGCACAGGGCGGAGAAGAAAAAGGCAATTTCCAATCTCGCTTGGCAGGGGCCCTCGATGCAATGCAGCGAATACAGGGACGGAGAAAAAGAAGCGAGGTCAAAGCAATAGATGACCAAACCCGGTTTCTGCGGCGTTTCTCTGAAAATACTGTAAAAGAAAATCCCCATAACATAGGAATGGTCTGATAATCGATAATTCAATAGTGAATAATCAGTAATAAATATTGTAACGGAGTGCAAATCCGGCGCCGTTTGACGGAATCACTAATCAGTAATAAATTATGTAAGGGTGCCGATTGTGGCAAAAAAAGGAACAAAGCCAAACAAACCGAATACCACCGATAAAGGCGGGGGCGATGCCCGCTCCCCGGCAAGCGCCAAAATCAAAGACACTGAGCAGCAGATAAAAACACTTCTTGAAAAGGGCGGGAAAAAAGGATTTCTTACATACGAAGAGATGAGCGAGAATTTGTCCGAGGATGCCGTTAGCCCCGCACGCCTCGATAGCCTGTTGGCGACACTCGATGAAATGGGAATCAACCTGATTGATGAAGCTGATGTCCAAAAGCAGGCAGAAGAGGGATTTGGAGCATCCGAAGAGCCCGAAGAACCCGTAGGCGAGGAAGAAGCCGCCAAAGAACAGCAGCTCAAAGAAGATAAAATGCTCGAAAAACAGCTCGCCGGCACCGAAGTTGCGCGAAGGATTGACGACCCTATCAGGATGTATCTAACCCAGATGGGACAAATTCCACTGCTGACAAGAAGATCGGAAATCGACCTGGCTCGAAAAATTGAAATAACAAGAATGGGTTTTAGAAGAAAAATGCTCCAATGCGATTATTGCGCAAGAAACGCTCTCGATTTACTCCAGCAGGTGCACCAGGGCTCGATGTCCTTTGATAGAACTATTAAGACTTCACCTGCTGAAAACCTCGTAAAATCCGTAATAAAGAAACGGATGGCAAGCAACTGCAATACCGTAGATAAACTGCTCAAAATCAACCAAAAACTGTTTAAGAAGGCGCTCCAGACTCAAAACGACAGGTTCGACAAGTCGGGGTTAAAGCAAATACACAGAAACAAACGGAAAATCGCAACGCTGCTCGAAGAGCTCAGCTTGCGAACATCGAAATTGCAGCCAATGAAAAAGAAAATGCACGGCATCAGCCTCAAAATGCACCAGTTAGAGCAGATTATCGCCGAGGGGGTCAACAGGGATATAACCAGTGATGATATTGAGGCAGTAAAGCAGGAATTGGCCGGGCTTCAGGAATTGGTGAGCGAAACTCCAAAACAGCTCGATAAGAGACTGCGCTCAATGGATAGCGTCTTTGCGCAATACGAGCAAACCAAGCGCACCCTCTCAAGTGCAAACCTCAGATTGGTGGTTTCGATTGCCAAGAAATATCGCAACCGCGGCCTGAGCTTTCTGGACTTAATCCAGGAGGGCAATACCGGCCTGATGAGGGCGGTCGATAAATATGAGTACCGCAGGGGATATAAATTCAGCACGTATGCCACCTGGTGGATTCGCCAGGCAATTACCAGGGCGATTGCCGACCACGCACGAACGATTCGGATTCCGGTGCATATGATAGAGACAATGAGCCGGCTGCGAACCGCCGGCAAGACTCTGCTTCAGAAGCTGGGCAGAGAGCCGACAGTTGAGGAAATCGCCGAAGAAGCCAAGATGAGCGTGGAGGAGACACGCAGGGTGCTGAAGATTTCCAAGCATCCAATCAGTCTGGACAGACCGATAGGCGAAAGCGAAGACAGCTACTTCGGCGATTTTATCGAAGATGACGACGTCGATTCACCGGTGGCCTCGGCTGCCCAGGAAATGCTCAAGGAGAGAATCGATATAGTCCTGAAAACGCTTTCATATCGCGAACGCGAGATTATCAAGCTGCGATTCGGAATCGGCGACGGCTACACCTATACGCTGGAGGAGGTCGGCAGAATCTTCAAGGTCACCCGCGAGCGGGTCAGACAGGTTGAGGCAAAGGCGATAAGGAAACTCCAGCATCCCGTCCGGTCCCGCAAGCTCGAAGGATTCCTCGACCACAAAACGGCGTAAGCCATAAAGTGCGAAAGCGTATAAGAGCGTCTAACAAAACTTATACTGTCATTTCGAGCACCTATCCCTACTTGTCATTTCGAGCGGAGCGTAGCGGAGTCGAGAAATCTGTTCAAAATAGTCCGCGAAGCGGTTCCTTCTATTAGGTTAATTGGTTTTGTTATAGGCTTGCTCTGTTGAAA
>JAUXAH010000118.1 GCA_030614945.1 Phycisphaerae bacterium | reverse complement strand
AAAACGATGATAAGTCTGCTGGTCGGTTTCCAATCAGAGGGTTTTCTTTGACTTGTTGCCGCCGCTGTTATAAACTGTGTGAAATTGAAGACTGTTGGGCGGCAAAACGATGAATTATCTATTCGACAAAGAGCACATATCCCAGCACGTAGTTAAATACGGCGTTGACATTCGGCCAACTATTGTGCTCAAGCAGGATAAAACGAAGCTGCAGGAGTATTGCAACCAGCTGATAGAGCGGTTTCCTGAGGTATTTGAGACCCTTTTAGTCGGGCCCAAACAACTGCGGGTGCAAAAGAGTTTTCTTTTACCCAATACAAAACGGGTCGAAATGCCGACGTTCGTATTAACCTACCGAGGGCCTGTTTTTACTTTTCCGGAGCGTATATACATCGATGAGGTACAAGATTTGGATATTGTCGGGAAGGATAAAATATTTCGTAAGGCCCTGGATGAGCTAAGAAGCAAATTTGTGGGCCGAAGAATAATGCGCGTTGGCGTGATTCATGAATTTGTTTTCGACACCGGGGAAATAAACTCGGTTGAGATAATAGCCAGTAACCTGAAAAACGACGTCTGGAAAGAGAGGATAAAAAATTTGAGTATCCGCCTTGAAACTCCAAGGGAGGGGAAAAATATCAATCTGGAAATAAGACCGACGCAGTTGAGGCGTGTTGGAAGAGGCGGCGGAAATGCTCGCAGTCAAAACATTGGGTTCGGCATAATTGTAAACGTAGATATTAATAACCAGGAAATCAAGGACGACCTGACGAAGGCCGAAGTGCGCGACATCGTTACGTTTGCTAACGACTATGTCCCCGAGGAGTTGATTAAATTTTTGAATAATGAGTATTAGTGGATTTCTCGGGGCAAGCAGGGTGAGCAATTCCCTTGGTCACAAGCTGGAAACAACCCCATAGATACTTTATGACACTTCTTCTTCAATTACAAACACAGCAGCTTTTTGCACATAAAAAAACAGGGCTGAGATGCGGAGGGAGAGGAGAAAGCGAGATAATCTCAGCCCTGAAAAAATGCTATAATAATACGGAGACGGCAAAAAGGTTCTATAAATCTATACCACCGCCGTCAAAAAATGTTCGTAACCGGCAAAAATAATATCTGGCGTTACAGAGCACCTCAGCATCCCCACCTTACTAACAGGTGTGGATATTAAATCCAGAGTGGCCCTCGGCTTTTATCTCGGTAACGATTTTACTAAACTGTTTACATAAAGGCAAATATAATGTTTGGACAAGCCACTGGCTCCCAACAACGCCTAAAAGCCAGCATTACCTGGACTTTTCCCATAGGCAGCAAAACAACTTCTTTAACGATTCCAGGTGGTGAACCAAGCCAAAAAGAAATGGATGTGATTATAACCATTTTACAGGATTTTAAGTCAAGTTTGCCTCAGGGGGAGGATGAGTAACATAATTTCGCCAAAATTTTTGGGTGGTAAGTCTCTGTAAATAAGACAGTTAAGAGTTTTTGTAAAAAAAAATTCACAAAAGGGCTTGTTTTAGCCGAAAATAATCGTATATTATATGTAGAGACAATGTCAATACAATAGCACTGCATTATATGATTAAAGGAGTATAAGATGGCTAAAACCGCTACCATACAGACGAGAATAGATGAAGACACTAAATTGAAAGCTCAAGGTATTCTGAACGATTTAGATATTTCGATGTCTGAGGCAATTAAGATGTATCTAAAGCAGATTATTTTCCACAAGGGGATTCCTTTTGAGGTGAGAATCCCTAATGAAATAACCCTTAAGACACATGAGAAAGCAAAAGCAGGAAAAGAGCTTCATAAGGTATCGAGTATGGAAGAGTTGGCTGCGGAGCTTAATAGTTGACAATAATTTATACAACTCAGTTTAAGAAAGACTTTAAGCGAATTCAAAAACGCAAATATGACATTGATGAATTATTGAAAATAATTGGAAAAATAAGCAAAAGAGAAAAACTTGCCCCCAAACACAAGGACCACAAACTAAAAGGCCACTTAAAAGAATGTCGTGGATGTCACATAAACCCTGATTGGCCTTTAATATATTGGATTAGAGGAAAAGACTTGATTCTTGAACGTACGGGCACTCATTCCGATTTATTTAAATAACCAAGTCCCTTAATCTCATTTATTTTTTTCAAATTAGGACACTACCAAATTTCGGGCAGAGAGAAAAGGATAAAATGTGCCGGATTAGAAAACACAATGTAATCACTGCCGGGTTATCTCTGTTGATTATTCTCAGCGAATGTTGCGGAACGCAAACGGCCGGGAAGAGCTCTTCAGACAAGCCGGTATTGATGCCTGAAATTGAAGGACAGTGGTGGCAGGTTGCGGGGAGTCCCGACCTCGGAGAACTCACAAGCCGGAAACAGCAGCCGGTCGATTTTGGTATCTGGCAGGCGGCGGACGGTACCCGGCAGCTCTGGTCGTGTATCAGAAAGACAAAATGCGGCGGAAACACGCGACTGTTTTATCGGTGGGAAGGCAAGAACCTAACGGACATAAACTGGAAGCCGATGGGGATTGCTATGCAGGCCGACACTGCACTTGGCGAGCAAAAAGGAGGGCTTCAGGCCCCACATGTGATTAAGGTCGATGATATCTACTATATGTTCTATGGTGACTGGAATCGTATCTGCCTTGCAAAAAGCGATGATGGTAAGACTTTTACATGCGTGTTAAATGAAAAGGGCCAGCCCGATTTGTTTTCAGGGCCATACCCGAATACTCGCGACCCGATGGTGCTTGTTTTGGGGAACAGTTATTATTGTTATTATACAGGACATACAACAAACGAAGGCGCGGACTTTTGCCAAACATCGCAAGATATGCGCAGTTGGAGCAAGCCGGTTATGGTGGCAACCGGCGGCCGAGCCGGGGGTACCAGGTATTCAGCCGAGTGCCCCCATGTAGTCTACAGGCAAGATACGGGACTGTATTACCTCTTCCGCACGCAGAAATACGGCAGGGATAATATAAGCTCCATATATGCTTCCGCAGACCCGCTGAATTTCGGCGTTAACGACGACCGTTATTTCCTCGGCACGTTAGCCGTAGCAGCACCTGAGCTCGTCAAATATAATGGTCAGTACTACATCGCAGCCCTTTTGCCAGGCCTTAAGGGTATCAGGATTGCAAAGTTAAAATGAGCTGAGGTCGGAAAAAGGAGGAAAGAGGAAGGAATTTAAGACCTCAGCCCGTCGCACCGGGGTCCCCAAACGCAATGAGACGGCGGAGCCATCCCCAAGCTGCGCTTGAGGCTGCCACCCAGCCGAATAATATATCGCAAAAAGAGAAAATTTCTAACAGGGTTGGGCCGTCCTGGCCAAATGTCCGTAGTAAAATCTCTATAATACTTGCGATTTTTCCAGATTTCATTTTAATTTCTGGCAGAAACCGGCCATAATTAGGCACAGAATTCCATTCGGCTGGTATTTATCCAGCCCCTGATAGGGGCGGGATTTATATTAGCAGGCATATTAAAGTTGCTAACATAGTCGAGTTTTGGCAGAATGGATAAGTTGGAATGTTTTAATGAAAGGGTGGAACTATGAAGAAAACAATTTTTACGATGCTGGCGGTTCTGGCGGTATCAGGTGTGATACTGAGTGGCTGCAAGAGCAAGGAGCCGGAACCTGAGCCGGAAGTCGAGCCGGAAGTCGAGACGGAAGTAAAGCCGGTAGTAAAGCCGGTAGTAGAACCTGAAGCCGGTAAAACAGCACCGGCATTTACGCTAAAGAGCTTTGACGGCAGAGCGATAAGCCTTTCCGACTACAAGGGCAAAATCGTGGTGCTGGAGTGGCTCAATCCCGAATGTCCGTATGTCAGATACCATTACGAGAAGAAAAATACGATGATTGAGCTTGCGAAGAAGTACAAAGCTGAAAATGTCGTCTGGCTGGCGGTAACCAGTACAAAGCATTTCACCCCGGAAACGGACAAAGAGTTTGCAGACAAGCATAATCTCGATTATGCGATACTCAGCGACAACTCAGGTGTGGTGGGCCGAGCGTACGGTGCAAAGACAACGCCCCATATATTCATCATCGACACCGACGGCAATATTGCCTACGACGGCGGAATTGATAATGCGCCATTGGGCATACCACCCGCAGGAGAAGCACTGATTAACTACGTTGACAAGGCCCTGACAGAGCTGATTGGCGGCAAGACGGTAAGCACACCGAAAACCAAGTCCTATGGCTGTTCTGTAAAGTACGCTAATTAGCCCGGGTTCGGCAATTTTGTTTAACTGTAAAATCTATAAGTTTTGCAGTGGGCGGCTGTATCTGAGGTTCATTTTGCCTGCGTCACGCAAGGCTGGCAAACTTACTCGTCAGGTTCGGCCCCTATACTTTAATGAGAGGAACTTGATATGCTTTCCTGCAACTGCAAAAATGTCTTATGTCCGTCCGTTGTCATTTTCCTGATTTTCGCGTTCTGTTCATTGGTATTTGCGGAATTCCCGAAGTTTGAATATCACCAAATCGCGCGAATCGGAGACAAAATGGGGCAGACTTCTTTGGTGGATGTTGATAAAGACGGAGATTTGGACTGGATTGCCGGCTGCAATGGCGGAACTATCTGGTGGTTCGAGTATAAGGCGGCGGATGTTGACGGCGACGGTGACATTGATATCTGCTCCAAGCCGTGGAATGGCAATGAGCACGTTTACCTTCGCAACATGCTTAAATAGGCACCGCAATGTAATTAGAGTTTCTGTTGCCCAGCATACTGTTGGAACCGATGTGCATTTCCCTTTTATTGGTAGTTAAATAGCTGACAAATTGCCGATACTTATGGAAGCGATATATGTCGGGCGGAACGAACGGATATAAGAAGGTATCGAGACCCGATTCTATTGCACAGCCCGGCAGTAGCCGGGTGAACAGTCTGAAAACCCTCAAATGAAGGGATGTGTTAAAATGGCAAAATGGGCGTTTGTTACGGTGCTGCTTTATATATGCTTGGTGGTGATTGTCTTTGTCCCATTAGTCGGGTGGCTGGCTTTCCTGGGTGAAGCCGGTATCCCTGATATCTTAGAAGCGTACACGGCCTGGCAGTTTTGGCTGTTTTGCGGGATTATAATGTTGATACAGGCACTGATGCTGTTGTTTCCGGTAAAGACAGATGCAGAGGCACCGAAGCCGCAGCGGCTGATTTGGGTCCCCATAGTAACGGCGGGACTATTATTTTCCATCCTGGCTCTGGGCGTAGTATGGTCGATACTGATGGCAATTTGGGGTGATGATATTCTCGGGAACTACTTCAACTGGGGCGGTTTCGCATTTGTGATATTCTGCTGGATTGTCTGGCTGTTCGTCTTTTATCGGTTTTACCGCGGTATTGAGCCCAAGACTTTGTTCCGGCGCATTACGACCTGGCTTATTCGCGGCAGTATTGTCGAACTGCTGGTGGCAGTGCCGAGTCATATCATTGTCAGACGCAGAAATGAATGCTCTGCACCGGGGGTCACTTACTTTGGTATAGCAGCGGGCCTGGTGATTATGGCTCTTGCTTTCGGGCCCGGGTTATACTTTTTGTTCCGTCAGCGTTTTGAACGGATGAAGCCCAGAAGCAAACGCAACAATCGTCAGGCTTCCAACCAATACTCATAATCGCAGCGACCGGCTTGAGGTCTGGCCGCTGCTCAATTGGCCAAACATCAAATATCAAAACCCGTTATTGACGAAACGGCCTTTGAAGACTATTCTAATTGTCTGAATAACTCGTCAGTCGCAAGGCGAGCGACGGGGCACGAACCACGAATTTTAGAGAGATTTTGCGATGCTGAAAAGAACACATACATGCGGGCATCTTCGGCTGGAAGATGCCGGCAGAAAGGTCACTCTGGCCGGCTGGGCCCATTCTTATCGCGACCACGGCAATCTGGTATTCATCGACCTCCGTGACAAATTCGGCCTGACTCAATTAGTTTTTAACCCTGAGACTTATCCCCAGGCCCACGAGCTTGCCAAGACGGTTCGCTGCGAATGGGTGATAGCAGCCAGG
>JAUXAH010000569.1 GCA_030614945.1 Phycisphaerae bacterium | reverse complement strand
ACACTAACGTTAACCCATTGCTATCTCTTTGGCTTTCTCTAAAATCGCAGTGATCTCCTCGTCAGGTTTGAGACCCCTTTCTACCATGCGTCTTCCTACCTCTTGGCCGAGCTTAACTTTCAAATGCTCAAACCTGGAGGTCGGATATTTTTCATGCACCAACTTCTTCAGTTGATTTTCCACGGGCTTTTCAGAATCAACATCAAACTTACTAATTTCGTCCCCTCCACATAGATCGTTTAGTACCTCTACCAACAGTTCCAGCGGTAGATACTCCTCAAAATTGCCCTTTTCTAATGCATGAACCATCTTTACATTCGGGATTTTCGCAGCTTCAACTTTTTGCGCTTCAGCCAGTTTGTTTTTATCCACAACAATTATGCAAGGCAGGTTGTACGCTTTTAAAATTCGAGCATGCATCAACATCTTTTTTACATTTGGACCGCCTATGGGGATAATAGATATTCCTAAACCACGAGGGTTGATATTAATACATCTGAACAGATGCGGGTAAGCGTACAATTCTGTGTCCCCTTCGACAATCAATGTGCAATTACCTCCTCCACTAAGCAGAGCATCCGAAATCCTAATTCCTACTAATTCTCGCAGCTCATTCGGATCCTCCAACCCAAAGCGAGATATTTCTGTGGCTCCATCACTCCTTCGCCGTAAAACAACGTTATCTTCCAGTCTGCCTAAATCTAAAAACACGGGAGAGTGAGTAGTACATATCACCTGCGATTTACGGCTAAAATCTTCCATTGCCCATCGCATTTCCCTCTGGGCTCTCGGATGTAAATTGTTTTCCGGTTCCTCTATTGCAAAAACAAAATCCTGTGTTTCGTATTTGGCATAAATCCTAAACAATGCCAATATAAAACTGTTTTGAACCCCTGCCCCTCTGTTCTCCAGAGGTATACCCCCGACTCGCTCATCGCTCATTTCAATCGGAATATTTATTCCCTTGAGAGGGTCAACCTCTATATCATGCTTCAATTCCAATTCGGAATTGTTGAGTTGCTCCCTCAACGCACCTTGCAAATCTGTAACTCTTTGCGCTACCCCAAAACGAATTTTCTCACGCAAATCGTTCGCCGCTTGGGCACCTTCTCCATCAACAACGCTTCTTATCAAAGGCCGGAAGAGCTGTCCAAAAAGGCTGGTCGTGGTCATTTTACCCTCACTGTCTAAATTTCGACCCGCAGGCACCAATACAAAGTCCGGAAGAAGATCATTAAACTTGCTCTTAACCCTCTGCCAGTCACCACCTACCTGGATTTCAGTAACGGGCTTCTGATCAAATTCAAAAGTCCTTCGCACAACTGCCGTGTCACACCCCGTCAGCCCATAGACATCAAATTTGTCACCAAACTCACGAAATGCAACCTCTATCACAATGGGAGTATTGGTATCTTTCTTGAAGTAGTCGGCTCGATCAGTCAACTTTTTTCCACTGAAGAAAACCTCAATAGCTAGCATAACTGA
>JAUXAH010000248.1 GCA_030614945.1 Phycisphaerae bacterium | reverse complement strand
TACGCTCCGACCCTGACATCGAGGGGAACTATAACCCCGCCGGCGGGGCCCTTGGAATCGCCACAGTTACCGAAATTTAGGATCACAAATGGTTGATCCGCCTTACAGGATGAAGAACATGATGCCAGGCATGATAATGATCTGGCCTTACTCAATCGCAACCATCCCCTCCGGATGGCACCTTTGCGATGGTACTGCTGGGACAGTCGACCTGCGAAATTGCTATCTTGCCTGTGCCGGCGATTTGTATACTCCTATGCAGTCTTTTGGTAGTGATGCTCAACAGCACGCTTTCACAGGTGACGGCCACAGCCACGATCTCCCTGCCGGCGATACTATACTTGACTCCTGGCCCGCCGGTGACTTCTCACACAACGCCACCGTAAACCCTGCAACGGGTACAACTGACGCCGCCGATAACCGTCCACAATCCAAGGCTGTAAACTTTATCCAGAAACTTTAACGAGGTAGTGACATGAAGCTAATCGTTCACATAACCAAAGACAACCTGACCTCTCAAGAAGCCGAGGACCTCTACGAGGAGATCAAAGGCGAAATGCGTAAACGCCCGGACTGTCACGTCAACGGTCAAATCGTCGATAAGTTCGCCGGCAGCCACGAGACCGGTCACCCTGGTCCCCCAGGGGAAGTCTAACCAGAAAGGAGTTAAGCCATGAAGTTCGGAAAAGACCTTTGGGATGCGATCCGATTTTTGATCGCGCTGCTCAAAATGATCATCGACATGTTCGGTGACGACGAAGACAAGGAAAACGCAAAAAAAAACAACATCAAAGTCTGAACCACGTGGGCCAGGTCGAATATCGCCTGGCTACCGAATCGGACTTACCCCTGATAATTCCATTCGTGGATTTTTGGCTGGCCGGCAGAGGCCTGGCGGACGGAATCCCCGGCTCTGCCCATGATTACTTCGTGCCGGCCGGCCGGCACATCAAATTCGTCAACAGGTACACCACACTCATCGCCCTGTATGCCGGCAGCATCATCGGATGGGCTGTAAAAACTAACCGGGGCGTTCTCATCCACCTCCTCGTCGCAGGGACATTCCGCAACTGCGGAATCGGATCCAAAATGCTCGAGCTCATGGACCCCGACACGATTAGATCCAAGATGGACCAGTCAGCTGGAGATCCTGCCGACTTCTATCGCAAACACGGCTACGCCCGGACCTCTTCGAAGCGCCAGGGCAAAAAGCACAACATCGAGCTTTTTGAGAAGGCCCGCGGCTGAACTCCGACCGTGAAGCCGCGGATTGACTCCCCTGGTGAATCTGGTACAATTGCCGGTAGGATGTTTTCGTCTTTGGCGGCCGGAGCACCTCACTCTCCTGACTGCAAACACGCCGGCCGCCACTTTTTTCTCTTGACAATCTCGCAGGGTCTGCTACAATGGTTTCAGTGTCACGAATTAGTGTTTGCAGACCGAAAAAGTATAGTTAGGAGAACCGACCATGAAAAATAAAAAAGAACCAAAATTTAGATGGGGACTCTGTGTCATCGCCTGTCTGGTCGTCCTGTCCTGCAGGGGGTGTGGGGACCCCCAGTCACCTGAACGAAAAGATGTTTATGGCTGGAGAGTTCACTTGTTCAAGAGAATCGAGCAAACTGATGCACGCCTGCCCGACAACTGGGCAGTCAGCACTGACACGGAAGGCGAGGACATCTGTGGCGTTGCCCACGGATTCGTCCTCGAGCTGCTCGATGAATACAATCAACGACTTAACCGGGAAGATATACGCATCGACATCGAAGTTGTCGGCCATTGGAGCCCACTTTATAACCGTGACCTGTGGGAAGAAACGGCGCCGGGTGGTAAAAAATACGGCTTCCTCAGGGTGTTCCCCGAGGCAGGTTCCGGGATCTATGACGGCGTTCTTCACGGTAGAACAAATGACCGCGGCTTACTTGCCGTATATGCCGGCCTGGGCGATCCCGAAGGAACCTTCAATCCTGCCGCCCCGCTTGATCCGGACTACAAATGGCCCGGTCCTGGCGGCAGCTATAGCGACTGCGTGGACACGGTTGTGCAGCTCAAGATGACGGCTCCTGGAAGACTTACACCCGTACAGCCGATTTACGGTTGGTGCAACTATCTCAGGGTACAGTACCAAAATTTCCTGTGGCCCGAGGGAGCAGGCGTCTACCATCGATCGAAACAGGGCATAGGCCAAAAAACCCCACCCTCCAGCATGATTCAGTCGGACGACCCCAACACCATTGAGCAATCAGCCGGCATATTTGATATGTCCCTGTTTGGTTCGCCGGGCCCCAAGCTCACACCGTCTAACTACCTGCGAGTGACACCCGACACGAAACGCTCAGCGATGGGTTATGTCACTGCGTCCGGCGCAACGCTGAATTCCCTCGACCTTACACAGCTAAGATGGGACCCTGATATCGGCTGGGCCTATTTCCCCCTCGAACCCGGACAGGGTTTGGCTGGTCACTGGATAGCCGAACCAAACGACCCCAACGACATAATCGAAATGCTCAGCGTTTCATACCCCTACGCCTTCTGGGCCGATGTAACCCTGCCCGAACCCTTCTACGGTGACACTGCAACCACTACCGTCATCCTGAGGGCGGTGGACCGCGCGAATGTCGTGCAATCGAAAATACCCTTCACCATGACCCTTGTGGAAAAATCCCCCGACAACCTGACCGTGACGTTTCGAAGCGACTGGCTCATCGTAAGTATCGAACCCGACTTCCACGGCTACTATCAGGACCAGTGGCAGAACCTATACACCGTGCTCTACATGCCCGAACAAACACATCCCGACCTTGCCCCCCCTGAAATCTTCGGTGACTTCAATGCCGATGACAGGGTGGACTTCTACGACTTCGCCCTCTTCGCCGATCACTGGCAGGATTCTGTCCATGACCCGAACACCGGCTACGATGCGATGTACGAACCGCCAGACACCTGGGACGGTAAAATAAACACAACAGAGCTCAGAGCATTTACAGAGCACTGGCTCTCGACACCGTGACATCGAGGAACCCTCGACGGCCCCGCAGAGTCAACCACACACTGGCGGCCGGTACGCCTCACTTTCCTACCAGCGGCCACGCCGGCCGCCTCTTTTGTGGACCCCTTCGAAGTCCAGCGAAAAACCAGGTGAAAAACCCGATAGTGTACAACGTAAAATCCACGTCAAAATTAACCGAATCAAATCGGAAAACCGATTGTAGTGTGTAACGTAAAGTTACACACCACACCACAGGGAAAAAGATATCCGGCCCAGTCAACTTCCCATCGAATAAAACATCCGGCCCAGTCAACTTTCGAACGAAAAAGATAACCGGCCCAGTCAATATTCGATAGAAAAAAACGTCCGGCCCAATCAACGTTCGAAGGTAAAAAACGTCCGGCCCAATCAATATTCGATAGAAAAAAACGTCCGGCCTAATCAACGTTCGAAGGTAAAAGACATCCGGCCTGGTCAACGTTCGAAGGTAAAAGACATCCGGCCTGGTCAACGTTCGAAGGTAAAAGACATCCGGCCTCGTCACGTTTCATAAGCATCGAAGCACCGCCGCCGCCGGCGCCTAACGGCCCCGCCGACGGTAGCGGGCGGCCTTCGCCCGGCCTTGACGGCCGTGCGAAGGTAGCCGCGTAGCAATCGAAGCGTGGACGGAGCCCCCGCGCGCTAAGGGATTTGATTCGTGGAAACGCTCATCGACTATTTCGACAGGGTGGGGGACTATGATTGGTGGGTTGTTGCCATTGAGTTGTTTCTTATCGGCCTTGTTGTCTACTGGGCCG
>JAUXAH010000723.1 GCA_030614945.1 Phycisphaerae bacterium | reverse complement strand
GTCAAATGACTACGAGCTTATTGTCATCCGGATGCATAGAAACGTAACAGTAGAGCTAAAAACGGTATATACCAATATGGATCAGAGAGATTAAAATTGTTAAATATGCGTGACAAAAACGCCGGATATAATCATAATGCTGCTATGTCATTTAGCCGGGAACAGTGGGAACATATTCAGAAGTGCTATCGATTTTCCGAGAGGAAAATGCAGATACTCAAGTTGCTGTTTGAGGGGATGGAAAACGACAAAATAGCTCAAAAGCTGAAGATTCAGTATAATACCGTAAGAGCTCATTTCGGCAATATATACAAACGTGTTGGCGTTCAGAATAAAGTCCAGTTGGTCATACAATTATTCACAATCGTGCAGACATATAACAGAAGCAAAATGTCTTAGCCGGTAAAAAAGTTTTTTTGGCGGGCACTCAAATGACTATGAGCTTTTTCATGCTCCGGTTGGCGACAGGTTGGAAAACGACCCATAGTCAAATGACTACGAGCATTTGGGTGTTTTAATGTACAAAATATCAATTCAAGTTAATTCTTGCGCATTACCCTAAAAGAGTCGCGACTGGGAGGTAGGGGTAAATGGACTTTATATGATGAATCGTCATTATATCAAGCGCACCTAATAAGTTGTATTGGTATTAGTGATTCGTTGCTCGATTCTTGTCATCGCGAGACCCAAAGGGCCGCGGCAATCTAAATCTTGATGCTGGTGTTTAAACAAAAACCCGCCGGTTAAATCAGCGGGCTAAATTTTACGAATTCCGTATTCTTTATTCTGTCTTCGGTCTTCCGTCTTCTGTATTCTGCCTCTTATGCTCAATTCAACGACTCGTCTTCCAACGTATCAAGGCCCATAATGACATCGTGCATAAACACCCGTCTTCCGCCTGGCGTGTCGTGGGCTGCATATGTCATTCCCTTTTCTGAATCATAGTATGCATACCAACTATAGCGGGACAACCATTCGTAATCTTCGTCATCAACTTTTGCGTTTTGGCCGTT
>JAUXAH010000378.1 GCA_030614945.1 Phycisphaerae bacterium | reverse complement strand
ATATTTTGGGGACAAATTGCGTTATCTCAAGTTCTCTAAAGGGCGAGAGGTGCTTTTCGATGAAGATAGAACCGGCTTTTATTGCGCCCATGGCATGAATTATTTTCCCTTCCATGCAGAGTTTTATGAGCGCATTTGCGTACTGTTCCCGGAGCCTCTTTTATTCGGCCCAGAGGATGAATTGATTTTGAATATGTCAGTCGGAGGCGTTGCCCTTGCCGCCGATGGTGGGCTTATCTGTCTTATTGAGAAAGTGACCAAGCTCGAATAAGATCGAGCTTACTCCCCGGATCCTGGACGGTTTTATTTTATCAGTCAGTTCAATAACTTAAAGAGGAGTAATTGACATGGAATATTTTAAGTTCTTTAAGATCACTGGCGTTATAAATACCACGACCTATGACAGTGGTTTAACATCAAGCGCAGAGGCCCCCAAGCGGCTAAAGAGTATTCTTATTAACGTTACAAAGCACACCGAGCAAAAGGTTCAGGGCTGGCTTGAGAGGGAGAAGGTCTTTGAGCTCTCAGCCTATAATTTAGACACACAGGAGCTCACAACCGCAGATCTACACCCTAAGACCATGAACAAGCTGAACGAGATCCCTGTAGGGGTTGACATGCCGGTTGGAACCACCTTCAAGGTTGCGGTGGAGTGTGGAGCTAGTAAAATAGATCTTTTCGGTGCCTATCGTTACGAGATAGTGCCTTAAATCTCTTTACATCTCAGGAGGTCTAAGCATGGAAGATTTACTCTATATCTTTGACCCGGGCACCAACACCGTCAAGTGTCCTTTGCCTACCAGGTTCGAGCACCTCTTGAAGTTTATAACCCGGGTAGAACAATATATCGCGCTCCACTCCCAGGAAGATATAATCAATATCAACAGTCAGCTCGACCAGACCACCAACTTGATTATATCTAATATTATTCAAAGGGTGATCGCTCAGATCATAGGCCAGACCGATAAGGGCTTTGTAACGATCAAGGGCACAGACGATGGACAGTTGCATGTCTACATAGCGGGCTCAGATCCCTTGAACCCGATAGACGTTACTCTTTTAGCCGGCACGGAGCTAATAGGCAAGGTGCAGATCGAGGGTACTTCCCGGGAGATCAAGCGGGCTGTTATTTGGCAAAATACGATCGCAAATGTTCAGGTTGTAGGATTAGTCGCAGCCCATAAGATATGTATTGTCAATCTTGTTTTCACGGTGGACGGTGAGGCCGATATAATCCTGAATAGTGACGCAAATGCCATGAGCGGCGCCATGGACTTCGGAGCCGCAAACGAACCCAGGGGATTTGTGAGCAATCACGGAAACTTCCCTTTAAAGACACTCTTAGGGGAGGCTTTTAAGATAGAAAGCGATACCACCGCTCGTATAGCAGGCTATGTTATATATTACGAGGGCTTGTAACAACCAGGTGGATAGATGGCTTTTGGCGATATTACCGGCGTTATTGCTACTCATGAATTTGACGCATCCCATGGCGTTGAACCCTCTTTAATTCACATACTCGATACTTTAAACTGTCTTGCCTATCAATGCACAGACGATGATGGCCTGGCCAGGTCAATTTTGATTACCGCTCTGGGTGCTATTTCTGAACCCGCCGGCAATACCCTCGAGTTTGAAACTAATTACCTTACTAATCTTTCAACCTGTCTAAGACCTACCCACATTTTTTGTATTGCTTATGACGATGGCGTTAATGGTATTCAGCTTGAGGCTATAGTAGTAGCGCCAGACGGAACCCTTTCGCAACACGCAAACCACCAGGCTTTAGTCTCACCAGGCAGCCACGTAAATTATCACATTATCCATGTCGTAAATGGCACGGTTGTTATTGTTATGAGAGGCCCGGCCGGTTGGGGAAGGATGTATACCTGGAATGTTTCCGATACAGGTCAAGTGGCAGCCCTTAAAATTCAATATTTCACCTTCCATTCGGCCTCGATCCATCACCCAAGAATAGCGCACGTGGGAGGTAATGTTTACGTTATTGCTTACCAGGTTGCAGCCGGCCAGGGATACGCAAGGACAGTAACTATCACGCCCGCAGGCGATATAGCTTTTACTCCTCATGGCGCGGTTGAAATAGATAACGTGTGGGCCGATGAGGTTGACCTAGCTAAGATCGCAGACGGTTTATTTGTCTCTGTTCATAGGGACGGAAGCAGCCACGGTTGGGCGGCTGTCTTTGAGGTTACAGCAGGCGGACTTATCACCGTTCCCACGAATAACAGATATGAATTTGACGCGGCCCTTTGTGCCTGGCCCTCGATCGTAAAGGTCACAAACAACATTTTTGCGGTTGCCTATACAGGTAGCGGCAATGATGGCGAGCTAAAGACGATCAGTTGTAACGTAGCGTCCGCCGCCACGTGGGCAGCTATAGGATCCCTTAAATTTGACGCTACTTCGGCCCTGGCCAATAGAATAAGGCATATTGCAGGAAACGTTTACGCAGTTGTATATCATCA
>JAUXAH010000519.1 GCA_030614945.1 Phycisphaerae bacterium | reverse complement strand
TGATGTCGGAGTTAAATGTGCCCCAACCTTTGTAGACATAGACGATGATGGTGATTTTGACCTGTTTGTAGGGGAGGGGTTTGGCACCATAAGCTTTTACCGAAATACCGGCACCGCCATAGAGCCCAACTTTACACTTGTAACATCCAAGTTTGCTGATATCGATGTTGGATACGGCAGTTTTCCTGCCTTTGCAGACATAGACAATGATGGTGATTTTGACCTGTTTGTTGGAGAGGGTGCTTTTATTTGGCCAAGATATTATGGTGGAAACGTAAACTTCTATCGAAATATAGGAACACCCACACAGCCTAACTTCGCACTTGTAACAACAAATTTTACTGATATTTATGTTCAGTCTGGTGGTGGTGGTGGTAGCAGGCCTGCCTTTGCAGATATAGACAATGATGGGCATTTGGACCTGTTTGTAGGAGAGAATGATGGCAACATCAACTTTTACCAAAATGCGGGTACGGCCACCAATCCTGACTTCAACCTGGTCACAGAAGATTTTGCGTATGTTCTCAATGATGTTGGAGCTCATATCGCCCCCACCTTTGAAGACATAGATAATGATGGTGATTTTGACCTGTTTGTAGGACGTGACTTCGCCACCATACACTTTTACAGAAATACAGGTACAGCCACAAATCCTATCTTCACGCTTGAGACAACAAACTTTGCTGATCTCTTTGTTGAATTTGATATACTCGTTTTGGGTTGGAGTGTCCCTAAGTTTGTCGACATTGACCATGATGGGGATTTGGATCTGTTTATGGGAGTAGGTACGGGCCAACTACTCTTTTACCGAAACAAGGGCACGGCCACAGATCCTGTCTTTGTGCGCTCGACGGAATTTACGAGTCATATTGAGCATTCAAGCCATCTTGCCCCAACCTTTGCAGACATAGACGACGATGGAGATTTGGACCTGTTTGTTAGATACACAGAGGGCTCAGCCTTTTATCTTAATAATGGTACAGCAGCAAGTCCTTCATTTGTACTCATACCCCGGGAATTTCCCTCTGTTGATGTTTCCGGATTGGATAAACCAACATTTGTTGATATAGACGATGATGGGGATTTCGACCTTTTTGTGGGGAAGGGTGAAAATACGAATTTTCTGAGCGGTGGCAACATAAGCTTCTACCGCAATACCGGCACCGCCGCGGAGCCTAACTTAACACTTGAAACAAACAACTTTGCTGATATTCACGTTCCGAGTCACGCTGGTCCCGCTTTTGTGGACATAGACAATGACGGAGATTTGGACCTGTTTGTGGGAGAGCAAGATGGAGGTTTGCACTTTTTTCGTAATACTATGGTTACAAACGTCCCTTTTTCAGAAGGACAAGAAATTCCTAATAATCAATGAATTAGAATATATTCAAGGGGAAATCTATGCCAATATATGGCAGACAGAATGTATCGCCAGGATTGATCCTCTAACCGGTCAAGTAGTTAGTTGGATAGACCTGAAAGGCATTTTAAGTCCGGAAGACGATAGTGAGACAGTTGATGTTCTTAATGGTAGTGCCTATGATACAAAGAATAATCGGTTGTTTGTGACGGGAAAATTTTGGCCAAAACTTTTTGAGATTGAATTGCTCAGTTCTTTATTTCTGACACTCGAATGAATCGAACCCTGAAAGTCCTATGGTAAAAGGTGGACATTCTTCTTTTATACTCCCGCATTTATGCATGGCGAAAAGT
>JAUXAH010000181.1 GCA_030614945.1 Phycisphaerae bacterium | reverse complement strand
ATTTGTTACCCTGTTAGAAATCTCCCGTTTTGGTATTATATTGCGGATTGTAGAATTTCTAACGGGGCTAATAGAGACTCATCGGCTCGTGGCGTCGGCTGTGCCGGCGATAAATCGTAATCCCTTTACAGCCAAGCTGATAGGCCAATTTGTAGGCCTTATCGACGGCGGCGACGGTGGCCTTTTCGCTGAAATTTATGGTCTTACTGACCGCTGCGTCGCAGTGCTCCTGAAAAGCCGCCTGCATTTTGATATGCCATTCCGGCTTGATGTCGTAGGCGCATCTGAAAATTCTACGCACGCTGGAGGGGATTTTGCGGATTTTTTGGATACTGCCGGTTTCGGCAATCTGTTTTTCCAGCTCTTTGCTGTAAAAGCCGGCTTTTTGGGCTATTTGCTTGAAAATCGGGTTTATTTGCAGCATTTTTGAGCCGTTTAGTATCCGGCGGAGGAACACGGGCGAATAGGCCGGCTCAATTCCGGAAGAACAGTTCGCAATTATACTTATCGTGCCGGTCGGGGCTACGCACGTAATAGAGGCGTTGCGGACCTTTTGATTTCTTTCGGTTCGCCAGATGCTGTCATTCCAGTTTGGAAAAGGCCCTCGCGAATTGGCAAGCTCGGTGCTGGCCTGGCGTGCTTTTTTGTTAATAAACTCCATAAGAGCCGACCCAAATTCGATGCCCTGTTGCGAATCGTAAGGTATCTTGAGCAGAAACAGGCAGTCGGCAAAGCCCATAACGCCGAGGCCGATTTTGCGATTCCCCTGAGCCAGGCGGACGGTGTCTCTGACCGGATAATTGCAGACGTCGATAATATTGTCGAGAAATCGCACGGCCAATTTGACGGTCTTGGCCAGTGCGGGCCAATCCATATCAGCTTTGCCGTCGGTAAATGCTACGAATTTTGCAAGATCGATACTGCCTAAGGTGCAGGCCTCGAAGGGAAGCAACGGCTGCTCGCCGCAGGGATTGGTTGCTTCTATTCGGCCCAGCGAAGGTGTCGGATTGTCACGGTTGATTCGGTCGATAAAGGCTACACCGGGCTCCCCGCTGTTTGCAGCACACTTGATGATAGTTTCCCAGATGTCACTGACGGTGTAGAATTGGCCTGCCTGCGCGGAGGTCAGCACCTGTTTGCCGGTTAGCTTATGCAAATCGTTTATTGTGTAGCTTGCAATATCAATTCGACGCGGCAATAAATACCTCTGTTGCGTACGAGGATTTTTGACAATGTTCAAAGACTTGCCCGATGTAGTCAGGGTTTCCATCCAGTCGTCGGTGATTTTGACGGAGATATTGAAGTTGGTAAAGGCCTTTAAGTTCTGTTTGGCGTGCAGAAATTTTAAGATGTCGGGGTGTTCGACGCTCATCATACCCATATTTGCACCGCGGCGAAAAGCGCCCTGCTGAATTGCATCGGTAGTTTCGGAAAAGACCCGCCAAAAACTTATTGGCCCCGATGTTGTCCCGCCGCTCGAGGCGACACGGTCGCCTGTCGGTCTTAATTTATCTAAGGAAAATCCGGTGCCGCCGCCGGCCTTTTGAATCAGGGCGGTCTGCTTAATCGTTTCGAATATCGCCTCTATGCTGTCTTCAATCGGCAGCACAAAGCAGGCGCTGAGCATTCCACTGGGCCGATTGGCGTTCATAAGGGCGGGGGAATTGGGCAAAAATTTGAGCGAGACGAGAAGGTCATAAAATTTTCTGTGCCAGCCTTTGACTTCGGTGTGGGTGGCTCCGTATCTGGCTTCGGCCTCGGCTATCAGCGACGCCACCCTGCTGAAGAGCTGGGCCGGCGTTTCGATGCACTTGCCCTGGTGGTCTTTGATTAGATACCGGCTCTGCAGAACGGTCAAAGCATTTTTGCTGAGCGCGGGGGCCTCTCCGGGCGGCGGTATGATATTGAACTCAGTCATTTTTTCGTATCTCCCTTCGACTTTGCTCAGGGTAAACGTATATCGTGTATCGTATTGCGCATAAATTCGAATATCGAATATCGAAATCCGAAACAAATTCGAAATTCAAATACCGAATGTTCAAAACAATCATTGCGAAGAGCGAAGCGACGAAGCAATCTCGACCATTCGTAAGTCAGAGATTGCCACGCCCTCACTTCGTTCGGGCTCGCAATGACATTTTTGGCCATTTGTATTTACTTCGTATTTCGTGTTTCGAACTTCGGAGTTACCTTTTGTATGTCCGCCATCTCCTGTCCCTTATTTATTTCTGAGCCATCTGAACCGAAAGACGTTACGAATCCTTTCGGCAAATCGGATTCCGAGGCGCTGTGTGCTGGTCTTGAAATCGGCGCGTTGCAAATCGTCAACAGTTGGCCTGGCCGGCGATTTGCCGAATATCGACAATAATCCCCCCGCGAGCAAGCTAAGAAATGAATTTATTTTATAGCGAACTGCCATTTTCGTAGCTCATAACTTGTATCTTTTATAAATCCGAATATCGAATATCGAAATCCGAAACAAATTCGAAATTCTAATGTCCAAATGTTCAAAACAGTCATTGCGAGGAGCGAAGCGACGAAGCAATCTCGACCATTCGTAAATCAGAGATTGCCACGCCCTCACTTCGTTCGGGCTCGCAATGACATTTTTGGTCATTTGTATTTGCTTCGTATCCCCGTTTTCACGGGGACGAGTTTACCTCTGCGAAAGCAGGGGTGCTTCGTATTTTGGATTTCGTGCTTAGATTCACCAAATACCATTCGCTACTCATTAACAACTATAAATTACCTCTGAACCGCCAATTTTAAGCGGGCTAATAACTCTTCGCCGGTGCGGCTTATCGATTCGAATTTGCCGAATAATTGATGCCTTTCCAGAATCTCCGGCTCGTAATCATAATATCTCTGGACCGCCTCGATGCCGGCTTCTGCGGCGCCGCTGGTTTTATACTCGCCGTCTGAGAGCCAGGAGCTTACTTCGTCATCGTACTCGGCGGGATAAATAAGTGCCACAGTAAATTTGTCGTTGTTGTATTTAGCTAAGTGCACCCTGGCCCGGCAGGGAGAAGCGGCCTTGACAGCTAAATTAACGAGCTGCTTGAAATCCCGCCTGGCGGTTTCGAGCTCACTCGAATAGAAGAACATCCCGGCCTCAAGCTGGAAAGTCTCCGCTGGGAGGCCTTTTAGTTCGAGTTTGCCGTCGGGGTAGGCCTTGTGTATTTTATAGACCTTGCCGTCCTTGTATTTTTCGCTTTCGAGGAGCTCGGCCACTTCCTCGGCGGTAAAGCCAACGCCCACGTGCTCGCCGAAATCGAAGATATACAGGCCAACGTATTTTTCAGGTTTTTCAAGTTCCGGCAGTTTCATAGTTCTTTTATTATAGCCACAGATTGCACAGATTGCACGGATTTTTTTAGACGCAGATTTCGCAGATTGCGCAGGGAAGTTAGACACGGATTAACACGGTTTTTTTAGACAGGATAACAGGATTAGGCGGGATTTGTTTTAGCCGGGCGGAGCCATCCCCAAGCTGCGCTTGAGGCTGCCACCCAACCACCAAGAGACTGGATTCCTGCTCCGTCTAAAGCCGGATTCCGTCATAGCCGGATTCCGTTCCGTCCAAGGCCGGACTTTCAGCACAACAGATGCCGGATCTTCGACTTCGACTTCGATTTCGCAGGAATGACAATAAAGCGTCGCCGTGCCGGCGACGGCTAAACAACCTGCGGTAAAACCGCAGGCTAAATATAGATTGCCGCGTCCGCCTTGGGCGGACTCGCAATGACGATTTTTATAATAGATTCCTCAACTGCGCTCGGAATGACGGGAGGAAAAGAGCAGCGTTAATCCCTGTCTAAATAATACCGTCGGTCAGTTTGAGTGTTTTATATATTTTTCTGCACCGCTGGTTTTGATGAGCTCAGATCCGTCGACTTCGCTCGGGACAGGCTTCGGCTGACCTGTCATTCCCGCGAAAGCGGGAATCAAAATCGCCTCGGTATCCGGTATTGTCTCGATTAAGGCAAGGCCCTTTTCAGCCCCCATCACGCTCACCGCCGTCGCTAAAGCATCAGCATCAGTCGCACTGTTCGCGATAATGGTCACGCTCGACAAACCTTGCGCCCCTGCTGCCGTCTTACGGTCTATAATATGGCTGTGCCGTTTACCCTCGATTAAAATAAACTGCTTATAATCACCGCTCGTCGCAACCGCTCCGTTTACTAATTTCAGCTTTAACAAAAGCTCACCGCCGCCAATACCCTCTACGGCTTTGCTCGGGTCCTGCAGTCCCACCAGCCAACTATCCTTGCGCCCTGCAGGAACACCAAAACACCGAATATCACCGCCAATGTCAACCATTCCCCCGGCGGCCCCGCTTCTTTGCATTGCTTCAATTGCCTTATCCACTGCGTATCCTTTTGCTATCCCGCCTAAATCTATTCTCATCCCCTCTACCGCAAACCGCACGCTCATCTCATTCGCATCGAGTATAAGTTTTTCGTAGCCGACCCTGGAGCGCGCCAGTCGCAGCTCAGCATCACTCGGAACCGAATTTGCTTCGGCTGCTGAACGCCACAGGTCCACTAAAGGCCCAACCGTAACATCAAAAGCGCCACCGGTAAGTTTGCTGAACTCGACGCTTCTTAGCAAAACCTCGTATGTTGACTTGCTGACTTTGACTGCTCTCTCAAAACCGTCCCGGTTTACCTCGCTTATTTCCGAATCGCTCTTGTAGTCGCTCATCAGCTCATCGACCTTCTCGATTTCCGCAAGAGCGGCCTCGATACATTTCTTAGCCGTGCTCGAATCCGCCGCAACGGCAACGACCCGGGCGAACGTTCCCATAACCAGCCGACGGCCGCTGTCGGCCT
>JAUXAH010000053.1 GCA_030614945.1 Phycisphaerae bacterium | reverse complement strand
TGACGAAGAGTCTATAACGTACAATAAAAATATTCAGGTAGGGATTATGGTCGAAACGCCGTCCGCGGCTTTGATGGCCTCTACATTGGCAAGGGACGTTGATTTTTTCAGTATCGGAACAAACGACCTTACGCAATATACTCTGGCTGTTGACAGGGGCAACGAATTAGTTTCCACCCTCTATTCGGCTGCGGACCCTGCTGTGCTGCGGCTTATCAGGACCGTTATTCAGGATGCGCACAAAGCACAAATAGACGTTCACATTTGCGGGGAAATGGCTTCGGAGCCGGAGTACATTATGTTGCTGCTGGGAATGGGCATTAGAACGATGTCACTTACTCCGCCGATGATACCGGAGATAAAGCAGATTATTCGCTCTGTTACGGTCCAAGATTGCAACAACCTGGCGAGAACAATACTTGGTATGAATTCTGAAAGGCAGATTTCAAACTATTTGCGTAATGCCGCAAGAAAGATTTTGCCTGAAGCTTTTTGATTGATGAGTCGTAATTGGTCAGTGGCGAGTGGTGGGTATTTAACCAATTAACCAATTAACCAATTAACCAAATTATTGGAGATAGGCACATAACAGTTTTAAACGGAACTATGCTGCTGGTAATAAAATTCAGGATAGGGGGGAGTCTGAGGTTCCTGTCACACGCTGAAACGGTTAAGGTATTTCAACGCGCCTGCGTTCGAGCGGGTATAAAGATGCAGCACAGTCAGGGTTTCAATCCTCGTCCGAAACTGTCCCTGCCGCTGCCGAGGAGTGTCGGGGTTGAGTCGGACGATGATTTGCTGTGTCTTCGATGCTCGATGCTCGATACTCGATGCTCGATGCTCGATACTCGAAGTGATTTCTGCGATTTGGTTAAGGATGAGCTTTCGAGGCAGTTACCTGAAGGTTGTGAGCTGCTTTCGGTAAGTGTTGTGGGAGCAAATACATCGTTTCAGCCGAGCGAGGCTACGTATGTGTTGACGGTGCAGCCGGAATATCCCAACGAGAACCTGAAAGCTGCGATTAAACGAGTTTTGGCAAGTGAAAGTCTTAATCTCCAGCGACCGATAGATACAAAAACCTCAAAATTCAAAACTGTTGATGTCAGGGGTTTTTTGAAGTCGATTGAATTGAATGGTCGAAGTATAACTGTTGAGTGCAATATTAGTTCGAACGGTTCGATACGCGTTGACGAGATTTTAAGACTGCTGGAGCTGGATGTGGAGAAGTTAGCGGCGCCGATTAGGCGCACGAACGTGCAATGGCAAAGCAATTGACAATTTACAATTGAATATTGACTATTGGAAACGAAGTTAGCATTCGCAGACAATAGTAAATAGTCAATAGAAAATAGCAAATACGTGTAGGGATACGAAAATGGCAAGAGAGATGCTTATAAATTGGCTCCAGAGCGAAGAGTGCAGGGTAGCGGTAGTTGAGGGAGGCCGCCTCGAAGAGCTGTACCTTGAAAGGGCGAGTCTGGGCAGCCGAGTCGGCAATATCTACAAAGGAAAAGTAGTAAATGTTGAGTCCGGCATACAGGCAGCATTTGTAGACCTTGGCGCAGGTAAAAATGGTTTCCTCCACATCAGCGACCTGCACCCCCGGCATTTTTCCAGGGCGAGCGGTAGCCATACCGAAAGCATTGGCCGGAGAAAATCGCTAAAGGAGCGACTGCCTATCGAGGATTGCCTTCGCAAAGGCCGGGAACTTGTCGTTCAGGTAACAAAAGAAGGCGTAAAGACAAAGGGACCGACCCTTAGCACATATCTTGCCTTGCCGGGCAAGTATCTGGTTATGATGCCGTGGATGCGAAAGCACGGAGTTTCGCACAAGATTGAAGACGAGGACGAGCGCAAGAGACTGCGGCAAATCCTTGAGCAGAGCAACCCGCCGAAGGGACAGGGTTTTATTATCAGAACAGCAGGGCAGGGATGCTCAAAAAAGGATATTCAAAACGATTTGAAGTATCTTGGGCGATTGTGGAGGGTTATTGAAAGACGAATAGAAACTGAAAAGGCGCCCGGCGAGCTTTACCAGGAATCGAATCTGGTTATCAGAACGCTCCGAGATGTTTTTAACAGTAAAATCAGCAAGATAATATGTGATTCGGAAAATGTCGTTCGAAAAATCAGGGATTTTCTTCACATAGCAACACCGCGTTTGAAACGAAGCATAGTGTACTATGACAGCAAAGTTCCGCTCTTTCACAAATACCAAATTGAGGATGAAATCGCTAAAGTTCAGTCCCGCACGGTGGAGCTTAAAGGCGGCGGTTCAATTGTAATAGAGCAGACCGAGGCATTGGTCTCGATTGATGTCAATAGCGGTCGATACCGCAAAGCTCAAAGTGCCGAGCAGACCGCTTACAAAATCAATATGCAGGCGGCGGTTGAAATTGCCCGCCAGCTACGACTGCGAGACCTCGGCGGACTGATAATTTGCGATTTTATTGATATGCGCAGTGAGAGGCACCGCAGGGATGTGGAAAAGACATTTCGGGCGTCTGTTAAGACCGACCGTGCTCGTTCGAGAATATTGAGGATGAGCAGGTTCGGCGTGCTGGAAATGACGCGGCAGAGAATGCGTCCTTCGCTGCAATCGGCCACCTATCTGGCATGTCCGCATTGTGCGGGTACGGGCTTTATTAAAAGCCATGAATCATCGGCCATTGAGATTATTCGGCTGCTGAATCTTTCGGCTTCAAAGGAGCAGATAAAGCGCATTGAGCTGTTTGTCTCGCCGGAAGTCGGCGACTACCTGCAGAATGAGAAGAGGGCTGCCATCGCAAATATAGAGCAGTTTAGCGACAAGCGTGTGATTATTCATTCTGCGCCGGATTACGCCGGCGAAAAACACAATCTTCTCTGTTATAACGAGCGGGGAAGCGTGGTAAAATTATAACATAAGTACCTGAATAACTGTGTACTCCAGGGCAGTAGAATAATGACGCGGGAAAAAGTAATAGATGCGCTAAGAAAAGAGCTGCCATATCTTGTTTCTGAATATGGCGTAAAGAAAATAGGCCTGTTTGGCTCTTTTGCGAAAGGGGTATCGGCGGAAGGCAGTGATATAGATATTGTGGCCGAGTTTGCAAGACCCATAGGACTTAAATTTATGGAGTTTGCAGAATATCTTGAGAAAGTGTTAGGACGAAGAGTTGATGTTCTAACACCTGCCGGCATAGAATCGATAAGGCTTGATAAAGTGGCCAAAGATATTAGAGAGAGCATAGTTTATGTCTAAAAGAGCAGATGTAGAATTTCTTGCCGATAGTAAAGAAGCCATTCTGAGAATAAACGCTTACACAGAAGAGCTAAATTACGAACAGTTTTTACAAGACAAGAAAACGCAGGATGCTGTGGTTCGTAATCTTGAAATCATAGGCGAGGCGGCAAAGAATATATCTGAAGAATTAAAGGATAGATATCCCCAAATACCCTGGAAAGATTTGGCAGCGGTCAGAGATAAACTGATACATCATTATTTCGGCGTGAATTTTGAGATTGTATGGAATATAGTTAAAGAAGAACTGCCGGAAATCACCTTGCAACTTGAAGAAGTCTTAAAAAATGAATAGATTAAAGAATTCAATGATGCTTGCGTTGCGAAAATCACAGTATTTGTCGAATTATTTAGGCGGGATAATTGTAAGTTAGGTGGCTTTAGGAGATTAACGATGCCTGAGATATGCGTGATTTGTGGCTGCAAGCTTAATCGTGTTAAAGGTGTATACGCTACGCCCACCATTGAAGGGCGTTCTCACGCCACGCAGCATCATTACGTTGCTGAACGCTTCTTTGGCCGCTCAGCGACTCGGAGAGGTGAACAGCGGGAACCGATCTTCAAAAAATGTCCGTGGGGTGTGGAGGGGCAGACGCAAGTGTTTTGTTATGAATGCCATGAAGAGCTTCTCCATAACCCAGTGCTCCTGTTTGCGGATATCAGGGGATTTTCTGAGTTGGTCAAACTCAGGGAGTTAGACGAAGAGGAGAAACCAGCGAGCCGGGAAAGGCTGGCTGGCCGTATCAAGCTCCTCCACGAGATAATGGAGCGAGGAATTCAAGCATTGCTGGAGGCTGAAAAAGGAAGAAAAGCCATCTAATATATGTTTGGGCATGCCCCGGTGTGTTATGAGGTGTTAATAATAAGTGGAATTCGACCTTGACTATGCACGAAAGGTAATCGAAGCGGAAGCGGATGCGATAAGCTCTATTACGCCGATTGTCGATGCGTCCTTTGCTAAGGCTGCCGAGATGATTTATAACTGCAGCGGCTCCTGTATAGTAAGCGGCATCGGCAAAGCGGGCATCATCGGGCAAAAGATAAGTGCGACTATGGCATCGACCGGCACGCCGAGCCATTTCCTTCATCCTGTTGAAGCCGTGCACGGCGACCTGGGCAGGTTACGCAAAAACGATATAGTGATTGTTCTAAGTTACGGCGGTGAAACGGATGAGATTATTCGGCTGATAAATCTGGTCAAGCAGTTGGAGATTAAACTGATAGCAATAACCAGCGACAGAGACTCGACTCTGAGCAGGCACGCCGACGTGGTGCTTTGTATGGGCAAAATGTCTGAGGCCTGTCCGCTTGGTGTTGCCCCGAGCGCTTCTACTACTTGTATGCTGGCTATTGGTGATGCCCTTGCCTTTACCGTTATGAAGGCACGTAATTTCAGTGTTGAGGATTATGTCAGATTTCATCCTGGCGGCTCTCTCGGCGCAGAGTTGATGACCGTTGAGCAATCAATGATGTTCAAGCCGGGCGAAAAATTACCCATCGCAGAAGTTACTGATACGATAAGGGAATTGCTTGAAAAAACCAGCGACCTAAAACGCCACGGAGCTGTAATGATTGTTAATGAAGATGGCAAATTAGCCGGGATAGTTACCGATGCGGACCTTCGACGCTTGATGACAAAAGAAGAACATCGCGCTTTTGAGCACAAAGCCGGCGATGTTATGACAACTAACTGCAAAAAAGTAAGGGCCGATGCCCTTGCTGCAGAAGCGGCAGCTATCTTCCATAAATATAGAATTGACGAGCTTCCGGTTGTTGACGGCGACAACAGACCTGTTGGCGTAATCGATGTACAGGATATTGTAACAATAAAAGTTGTTGGATAAATAAAACGGATACTCGATACTGGATGCTCGATACTCGATGCTCGATGCTCGTAGAAGGAGAAGACCTGTGGCATATCAGAGTTATAGAGATTTGGACATTTACAAGAAGGCCCATAAATTGGCTATAGAGATTCACAAGATGAGTTTAAAGCTGCCTAAGTTTGAGTTGTATGAGGAAGGAAACCAAATAAGAAAATCGAGCAAATCAGTTAAAAGTAATATAGTTGAAGGTTTTGGAAGACGTAGATATAAACAAGAGTTCATCAAATTCCTTACTTATTCTATAGCGTCTTGTGATGAGACCCGAGACCATTTGGATACTCTATATGAAACTAAATCACTGAGGGATACAGAAAAGTACGGGTATTTTTGCGAAGAGTACGACCACCTTGGTAAGATGATATCCAATTTCATTAAGTCAGTGGATGGTGGTCATAAAACGAGACTCTAGTATCGAGAATCGAGAATCGATTTTGGTATTACTATGCCGGACCTTGCGGACATACAAATGCTGGCTCTGGATGTTGATGGTGTTTTGACGGATGGAACTATAATAATTAATGCCGATGGTAGTGAAAGCAAATTTTTCAATTCGCTCGATGGTCATGGAATTCGGATGTGGCGAAGAGCCGGGCTGAAGGTTGCCTTTTTGAGTGGCAGAGAGTCGGAGCCGACAAAGTACCGGGCTAAGCAGCTTGAGATAGACTATTGTGTTCAGAATTGTCACGATAAACTGCCGGCGCTCGAGAAACTTCTTGAGCAAGTGGGTCTTTCGGCGGACAGAACGGCCTATATTGGCGATGACTTGACGGATTTGCCGCCGATTCGATACGTTGGGTTTGGAGTAGCTGTTGCCAATGCGGTTGATGAAGTGAAGCAATATGCCGATTATGTAACCGCTCGTCGCGGCGGCAGCGGAGCTGTGCGGGAGGTAATAGAATACATTCTTAAAAATACCGGCAGATGGCAGGAGCTTATGACCAGATACCTGCCATCAGAAAATAGTGGACAGAAGGTGTAGCAGAAAACGCAAAACTATAGCATAATACGAAAAATAAAATAAGAAATTCGAAATCCGAAGCACGAAACAATCTTCAAAATTCAAATGTTCGAATGACTGAAACAGTTTTGAACATTTGGTCATTTGATAATTCGAATTTGTTTCGGATTTCGATATTCGAATTTCGGATTTGTAAATGAATGGGTCTTAAGTCGCGAAAATTCTATGTATGGCTTATTTCGTTGGGGGCCGTGCTTGTAATATATCTGCTTTATAGCCGGCTAAGCAAAACGCCTCCGATTGATATTGGTGCGGGGGAAAAAATTACCGGCACTGTTGCCGACAGCAACCTTGGTGGGTTTGACGGTGAAGGTGGGAGGATTGGCGATGTTTATGTCCCGGGTGTCCGAAAGGCCAGATTCATAGATTTGGACAAAGAGACTAAAGAAGTTATAAGGGAATGGGGATTTGAAAAACTTCTTCACGACACAGGGGAGGAATGGGATATTGAAAAGCCGTATATGAATATTTTTCGGCGCAGTTTTAAATGTTACATCACGTCTGATAAAGGGAGGGTTCGAATCGAAACCGCTGCGGGCAGGCCCAGCCCGAAGGACGTAACACTTACCGAAAATGTAGTTATCCACATTTTGCCTGAAAAGGCCGGCACCATCAAAGAAAGTTTTATTTATCTTGACGATGTCGATTTTATCAGCGAGAAATCGCAATTTTCGACCGCGGGGCCGGTCAAATTCGTTTCCCAGGATGTTCAGATGCTCGGCAGGGGATTGGAGGTTGTCTATAATGAGGAGCTGGACCGACTCGAATTTTTTAGAATAATTCATCTGGAGAGTTTGCATGCAAAGGTTCCGTTAGAGACGGGGTTGTTTTCACCGGGCCAAACCGACGTTGACAGGCCGGCCGATACCAACAGTCGGCCCAAAACACAACAGCCGGATGAACCTGCTGTGGCTGATGACTCTCAAAAAACAAAGCCGTTACCAATACCAACGGCGAGCACACGAGCAGGCAAACAAGCGGAAGGTGAAAATTACAGATGTGTATTCAGTAAGAATGTTGTCATAAAAAGTCCGCAGGAGTGGGTTTTTGCTGATGATGAAGTTACGATTAACAACATCTTCCGACCAAAAGGCTCAGATAAGGAATCCGATAAACCCGATAAAGAGAGTACCGGCGGGACGGATAACATTAAGGCACGCAATGTTACTGTTGCAAAGCAGGACGAGCCCACTGAATCAGCATCGGCGCAAGAGCTTGTCGATATTGTTGTAACCTGTGACGGCGGTGTTGTTGTTACGCCGATGGGCTCTCCCAGAATACCTAAAAAACCTGCTAAACCCGCTGGCGAGGCGGCCGGGACTGACAGCCGGGCACTCATCAAATTCTTAAAAGAGGCTAAAGACCGAACCATACTCGTTGCTCAGAAGATTGATTATTGTGCAGCTACCGGCAATACCGCCGCCAGTGGCCCGTCCGAGCTTGTATTTTACACAAGCGATATGATTCATACCGAAGCTGAGAAGAAAAAGAAAACCATTCCGGTCAAAGTAACCGCCCGGAAAAAGGCCGAGTTTTTCCCCGCGCTGAGCCAGGTTATCTTCGAAGGTGATTGTCTGTGTACAACAGTTCGAGAGGATTCGGGCCTTCAACAAAAGTACACGCTTTCGGGACAGAAGCTGACGGTAAATTTATCTGAGGATAAGGACGAGCGCTCCTCTGATTTGACGCCCGGCATTGACCATTTGACCGCCAGCGGCGGCGTGGTCCAGCTCGACACTTCCAGGTGGGCAGGAGAAGAATTGCTTGGCTTTACTAAGCTAAAATGTCGCAGGTTTGACTATGATGCCGCCCAGCAGTTGTTTTTGGCTACCGGGCCGGGAACAATAGCGCTGGATAATTCCAGGGTCTCGGAGCCGAATGAAGAAGTGGGCAGGTTCAGTTTGCGGAGGCCGTGTTGGGCGATTGTAGAGAATTTTGGCACTTTGAAGTATTTTTTAGAAGAGAATCGAATTGTCGCTGATGCCGGGCCGCAGGAAATCCTTATTAACTACATTCCTATTGTTGATGGTCAGTACGGTCAACATGCCGTAGCCACTGCAAGTCACGTAGAAGCTTTTCTTTACCAGACCGCTGACGGTCAATCTGAACTTTCGACGCTGACTGCGTCAGGAGGAATTACTTACGAAGACGATGATAATGAATTTGTAGGCAGTGAATTGTTTTATGACCACAACGAGTTCGTAATGAAGGTTAAGGGCGATAAGTTTCAGCCGTGCTATTTCAATGGTGCCCTTGTTGATGGGATTGAGTATAACGTGAGAACGGCTGAAGGTACCGTTAAAATCATCGCCCCCGGCGCATTGCAGAGGAAGGAATAGCGGATGTAAAATACGAAATACGAAGCACGAAACTATGAAAAGCACGAAGCACGAAATTCGACCTGCTGCGACGAGCGCGGCACGGCGAGTATCCAAATGACCAAAACGTAAAATGTCATTGCGAGGGAGCAAAGCGACCAAAGCAATCTCTATTTTTGAACTTTTATTTGTCATTTTGCATTTTGATTTTTACATTTTGCACTTTTATTTATCCAACAACTTTTATTGTTACAATGTCCTGTACATCGATTACGCCAACAGGCCTGTTGTCACCGTCAACAACCGGCAGCTCGTCAATCCTGTACTTATGGAAGATCGCTGCTGCCTCTGCAGCAAGGGCATCGGCCCTTACTTTTTTGCAGTCAGTTGTCATAACATCACCGGCTTTGAACTCAAAAGCGCGGTGTCCCTCTTTTGTTATCAAACGTCGAAGGTCCGCATCGGTAACTATCCCGGCTAATTTGCCATCTTCATTAACAATCATTACAGCTCCGTGGCGTTTTACGTCGCTGGTTTTTCCAAGCAATTCCCTTATCGTATCAGTAACTTCTGCGATGGGTAATTTTTCGCCCGGCTTGAACATCATTGACTGCTCAACCGTCATCAACTCTGCGCCGAGGGAGCCGCCAGGATGAAATCTGACATAATCCTCAACACTGAAATTACGTGCCTTCATAACAGTAAAGGCAAGGGCATCGCCAATAGCCAGCATACAGGTAGTAGAAACACTCGGGGCAACACCAAGCGGACAGACCTCAGACATTTTGCCCATACAAAGCACCACGTCGGCGTGCCTGCTCAGAGTCGAGTCCCTGTCGCCGGTTATTGCTATCAGTTTAATCTCCGATTGCTTGACCAGATTTATCAGCCGGATAATCTCATCCGTTTCGCCGCGGAAACTAAGAACAATCACTATATCGTTTTTGCGCAACCTGCCCAGGTCGCCGTGCACGGCTTCAGCAGGATGAAGGAAATGGCTCGGCGTGCCGGTCGATGCCAGAGTTGCGCTTATCTTTTGCCCGATGATGCCCGCTTTGCCGATGCCGCTTACTATACAGGAGCCGCTGCAGTTATAAATCATCTCGGCAGCTTTAGCAAAAGACACATCAACAATCGGCGTAATAGAGCTTATCGCATCCGCTTCCGCTTTGATTACATTCCTCGCGTAGTCAAGGTCAAAGTCCACTTATCGGCTCCGGAACAATTGGTTATTGCTTAGTGACTATTCACTTTTGAATTATCAATTATCGGTTACCAATTATCAATTATAACTTTCATAACCTTACCACACTTCCCCGCTCGTTATAACAGAGAAGATTGTGTTTTTCGCCGGCGTAATCCGGCGCAGAATGAATGATTACGCGTTTGTCGCTAAGCTGCTCTATATTTGCGATGGCAGCCCTCTTCACATTCTGCAGGTAGTCTCCGACTTCCGGCGAGAC
>JAUXAH010000607.1 GCA_030614945.1 Phycisphaerae bacterium | reverse complement strand
GTTTGGGCTTCGTAGAGGCCGGCCCTGTCAACGGTTTTGATTATCGTATTATCCTTCGCCTGTTTTATAGTTGCCGCAACGGGACAGGCCAGTATCGCTGCACCCGTTTTGGCAGCGGCGGCGAAACTCGCATCAATCCACTGTTTCGTTAAACAGCATCGCACAGCATCGTGAACGGCGATAAGGTCAATATCATTATTGACAAGTTCGAGCGCCTTTTTAACGGTGTCAAAACGCTCGGCGCCGCCAAAACAGATTTTTGTATTGTAAAATTTTAGGTTAGGGCCCCATTTTATATTTACCAGCTCTTCATCTTCGGGCGCAATGGCCAACAGAATCTGTTTTACGTCGTCGCGGTTGGCGAAAAGCTCGACGCTTCGCAGGAAGACCGCCCTGCCGGCCACATCGACGAACGGCTTTTTTCTCTTTCCCCCGAATCGCCTGCTGCCCCCCGCAGCACAAATGATTACAGCGATATTTTGACTCATAGCAAAGCTCCTGTTTTTTGCCACCAAGGCACTAAGGCACAAAGAAGTTAAAAGTGCCTAAAGTGTTCTAAAGTGCCTAAAGTAAAAAAATAATCAATTGATTTAGTGTCTTCGTGGCTAAATTCATCCGTGTAATCTGCAAAATCCGTGGTTTAAAACTCAATGCCGCGTCTTGCATCTATCCCCTTATCGAACGGGTGCTTGATATTTTTCATTTCCGTTACCAAATCCGCCAGGGCTATCAATTCCTTAGTTGCACCTCGGCCGGTTAGAACAATTTCGACAGCAGGGTCTCTTTTATCAATAATATTTTTTATATCTTCCAACTTGGCCAGGCCTTTTGAAAGGCAAAATACAATCTCGTCAAGTATCAGCACATCGTAAAACCTTTTCTCTGCGGTTTGAGCGATTCTTTCAAGAACTTTACTGATTGCAGCCTGCATCTTTTCGACGTCTTCTTCATCGTCCAGGGATTTAGACATATCCCAGGGCGTATCAAGCGCTTCGACCCGGATTCTGACAGCGCCTAATTGCAGTGCGAAACGCTCGCCGATATCAAGCAAGGGCGGCTTCAAAAACTGATAAATCAAAACCTTGTTTCCCTGGCCGGCGGCGCGTAGAGCCAGGCCGAACGCAGCGGTGGTTTTGCCCTTGCCATCTCCGGTATAAATCTGAACAAGCCCTTTTTTCAGCATAGCAGTATATTAAAGTTAAAAATTGAAAATTAAAAACTAAAAATTGGTACTACCTCATGATATTGGTAAAGTTTTATTACGCTTATAACTATCAACGGCTGATTCCAGCACGCTGTTACGCTGCTCGGCCCAGTCCTGATACTGAAAGTCGCTGACATGAACCGGATACAAAATATACTTCAAA
>JAUXAH010000529.1 GCA_030614945.1 Phycisphaerae bacterium | reverse complement strand
CTGATATCGCCCACGGTTCTGTTGATGTTCGTGATAATGGTGGGGTGGATATGACGGGGCAGAAGGTGGAAGCGTTGAGGTGGGCGCTGACGACGAGGCCCGCGAGGCCAGACCGCTCTTGGTTCTTGAGGAGTTCACCTGCACGGGCTTGGGAAAATTGCGATACACTGCTTCTTTGCGGTTTACTCCTCGCTTTCCTTGTCGGGTTGGGGTGGTTCTATGCCGTGGGTTGGCTGGGTATATTTCCCTTCTTCTTCGTGTGGGGCTGGTTCATCCGAGCGGCACACAAGCTTGAGCAAGAGGGGGGAGCGCTATGAAGTCGGGTAGATCTGCGAAACCACCCAGCCCAACTCGGCGAGCTTTCAGCTTGCTGACGGTCTTTCTGCTCGTTGTCAGCCTTTTGCCCCTCATCGCGGTCACAAGTGAGCCAGTTCGAGCTTCTCCGGGCCAATGGGACGACTGGCCCTACTACAAGGAGATCGAGATAGACTGCGCCAAGGTCGAGAACGAGAACCTAGATAATTTTCCTGTTTTAATCAGCTGGGCATCGGACTCCGATCTGGCGGCCCATGTCGGCGTGGACAACGGCGACGACATCCTCTTCACGGACAGCGGAGGAACCAAGCTCGATCACGAGATTGAAAATTTTGTGAAGGACAATGGGCAGCTCATCGCTTGGGTTCGTGTTCCGACTCTTTATGACAACGAGAACGTCAAGATAGTCATAAGGTATGGCAATGCCTCTGCCTCAAATCAAGAAAATGTTGCTGGTGTATGGAATGATAATTTCGTAATGGTTCAACATATGGTAGACAACTCAACCAGCACAATTCTAGACTCTACTTCTAATAATAATGATGGAACGAAAAAGGCCGCCAACGAGCCGATAGAGGCGGACGGGAAGATAGGCAAGGCGCAGGACTTTGATGGTAACGACTACATTGATTGTGGAAATGGCGACAGTATAAGAATTACGGGGCCTATTACGCTTGAAGCGTGGGTTAGACGAGAGGCTACTCAACCCAACACTGGAGTTATATCAAAATATATCGGCCCCACACCTCAAAGTTATTTATTATTTTTATACTCCAACAAAATCGGGTTTCTCTTATCTCCAGTTGCCAATGGCACGAATAGAATAGTCCTTCAAGGCAACACCGTTCTGACGCAGGATGTTGACCATTATATCGTAGGAAAATATGATGGGAACAAATGTTATGTTTACCTTGATGGCGTATTGGATTGCACCCCACCAGATTACAATTTGGGGATTTATGATTCAACAATACCTCTTGAACTAGGAAGGCACACTCCCCTTGCTTTGCTTAGTCTGAATGGAAAGGCAGATGAGGTCCGCATCTCAAACATAGCCAGAAGCGCGGGCTGGATTAAGACAACCTTCAACAACCAGAGCGACCCCTCGAGCTTCTACTCGGTTGGGAGCGAGGAGGGGATCGAGGAAGAGAAAGTTTATGTTTATCCACCAGAGGTCTACATCGCCACCACTTGGACGGTTCCAGGCGAGACAGTCAAGGTGAGCGCGCTTGTCTTGGATGCCAACAATGCCCCGATTACGGGTTTGCCCTCGGACAACGTGAATTACGACCTGTTGAGCCCGCAGGGCAATCTGGTGGCGGAGAACGTGGGGATGAGCGAAACCATTGCGGCT
>JAUXAH010000334.1 GCA_030614945.1 Phycisphaerae bacterium | reverse complement strand
TACAACGTAAATCCCACGTAAATCAAACCGCAATGCAGCAGGTATACAGCAGACTTGCAGCAGGTTTGCAGCAAGCTTGCAGCCAGAGAGCCTTAAAGGGGCGGGAAAAAAACACAGAGCAAGAAGCAAAAGAGCATTGAGGGGACGGGGAGAGGGAGAGCGTCCCCCGCCCGTCCTGACCGTCCGTGCGGGGTAGGACGCAGTACATCCCCAGGCACAATCCGAAATAAGACGAATACTGTGTCCCCTCCGTGTCCCCCTTAACGGGGGACACTCGCACAGCAGCCCCAAGCACAATCGCAAACACAAACCACAATCCATCCCCAGGGACAACTCCGCCTACCGGCAACCAAGCCCACCCACCACCCAACGGAAACGACATCCGCAAGTGAGTAGCTAAGACACAGTGCGGTCGGGAAAAAAGACCCCCCCCTCCATAGGGGGACAAAGACCGCCCAGCATCGTAGCCCAGTCGTCCCCGTCCCCTTTGGGGTCGGGGTTGGGACTGGGGGGCGTGTCCCCCCAATTGCGGGTTGGGGCCTTTTTCCCTCCCTCCGAGTTTGGAGCGTCCCTCTCATCCTATGGATGGGTTCGCATTTCGGAAGTGCCTCGGAGGCCTCGGCACGGGATTCTTTTAGTCGGGGCGGATCGTATAGCCATCGATTGGTATCTGTAAGTTTTGCCGATACGGACGATTATCAATGCCGGCCAATTATGAACGGTTTGTGTCTGTCTAATCTTCGATGGCTTACTCCGGTACGCCGCGGGCCCGGGCATGGACGGCGGTCGCGAGACACGACCGCCAGTTATTTATGAAGTGTGCGGCTACCGGTCCGCCCCTCTATCCGGCCTGCCGGCCGGACGCCCCACGGAAGGGGCGAAATCCCCGCCGGTAGCCTGCCGGCCGGCGGGGACTCTCTTTCGAGCGTGTCCCCATCCCCTCAATAAGTCGAGTCGCATTAGGATACCAGTCGGGTACTACTGGGGTAGTCCCTCTTAAAATTTTCTCAATTTTGCTGTTGACAGTATCGCTGCTGAGCCGATAATGATATCTACCAGGGCAATGCTGGAGAGCAACCCTGGTGCTTCGTACGTTCGAGCAGTACTTGGGGGCCTGGCGGGTTTTCCCCCCCAGACTCGTCAGGTCCTCAGGGACGCACCTGCTTGGACGGTGAAGCCAAAAACTCAATGCTTCGCACCATATTGGCATCGGTGTAGCAGGCGTTTACCCGACTCCTGCTCACCGTTGCCTTTTATTGAACGTAAGGTCAGGGCGTAAAAGAAGTTACGTTATGAGTCGGGCAATGCCAAATCATGTCCCCCCGAAAGGGGCGATTCCAGCCTCCAAACGAGCCCCTCAAGTTCATACATCGGAAACAACTGGTCAATCGCCCTCACAAGCCACGCACAAGCTCTCTCGAACCATTTCACAGAGATTCCGACAGTCCTCGGCGATAGAGCTCTATTCTCACTTGACTGGAGGCATCGATAGCCGTCGTCTCGAGGAGCTCCGCCGATGTCGAAAGGTAGCATGGTTTGTCAGACACAGGGACACCGGTTTAGTTCGGCTTGCTCTCGACAGTTGCAAGCTTCGATGGTGTGCATTGTGCGGGTCCGCACGAGTCAGTTGGATCACTTGGACAGTCTCGGAGTGGTTGGTGAATCGGGACCGTCCCAAATTCGTCACGTTCACTATCAAACACAGTGACGCTGAGCTGCAATTCCAAATCGATTGTCTCTATCGATTCTTTCGTTGCCTCCGCCGTCTCCCTGATTTCCGTACCCGGGTCCGCGGTGGAATCTGGTTTTTCCAGATTAAGAAATCAGACAGGGACGGTCTATGGCATAATCACTTCCACTGCGTAGTCGATAGCAGCTTCCTCAACCACAGTGAGTTCAGCCGGATGTGGGAGAAAGTGACGCACGGCAGCACAGTCGTGGATATCCGTGCTGTTCGACACCCTGGCAAAACTGCAAACGAAGTCGCAAGATACGCTTCGTGTCCCTGTGACCTCTCGAAGCTCAACCTCGATGACCGTGTCACTGTCTACCACGCCCTGCATAGCAGACGAATCTGTGGCACGTGGGGGACTGCCAAGGGTGTCACCCTCAAACCGCCCAAAGATGATCATCCAAACCTGTGGGAAAACGTCGGCAGCCGGACTGTGGTCCGCGAATTGCGATTTTCCGATCCAAATGCCAGGGCAATCCTCGAAGCCTGGCAAAATCATACTCCCCTGCAGGTAGATGTTAACTGTCGTGTCACCGATGACTTCATCGAAAACAACCTTAATCACTTCTACAAAACACGCGAGGAAAGCTATGGTTGAGTACTATCGAAAACGGAAACGTAAGCGTTACCGGAAAAACAGGGCGTCGCGGGACCGCCGCCGCTCTCGTCACATCGATGTTACCGTCTCTGACGCCCCAGCCGATTTTCTCAAGCAGCTTGAGCAAGGTCTCACTGATGGAACGATTGTTGCGATGGGGACATTCGGCGATATCCCCGACTTGTCGTAACTATAACATCTTGCTGTTCAGTGGTTGCGGTTCGTCGGAGACCTGCGCAAGTCAACCTCTCTCTAACGCGTTTAAAAATCTTTTGAGTCCTATTGCACATAGCACCCGATGTCCCCACCCTGTTTTTCGCTTGATATGGTGACATCGAAACGAAATCCCGCAAATTTCGAAGTGAAGTGTCCGATACACTACAACGTAAATCCCACGTAAATCAAACCGCAATGCAGCAGGTATACAGCAGACTTGCAGCAGGTTTGCAGCAAGCTTGCAGCCAGAGAGCCTTAAAGGGGCGGGAAAAAAACACAGAGCAAGAAGCAAAAGAGCATTGAG
>JAUXAH010000425.1 GCA_030614945.1 Phycisphaerae bacterium | reverse complement strand
GCCGCCCCGTACAGCGAATTACGCCGTCCTTTACCGACCACGTCTTTGTAACGTCGTGCCCGGGGTTGGGCACGAAAAGCTTCCAGCCGGTGAAGTCCTTGCCGTTCCAGAGGACGGTTTTCTTTTTCGGGACGATTGGCGCTTTCTGCTTTTCCGGGACCACTGCGGTTGCGGCCAGCAGCGCCGTTGTCACGACCAGTACCACGATTGTGACAGCACAGCGTTTCATAAAATGCTCCTTTCAATAAATTATTTTCGTTTTAAGCCGTTTAGAATTGTCCTTTTCATATTCTTTTCTCGTTTTATCATCTCGATATTTCTTCTTCGCTGGTGCTTGGTTTCAGGGAAACTGAAGTCTTGTGTCCGATATTATAATAGAAATCGGCTCGAAGTGCAATTATAAAGCGCTTAGACGCTCCTTATTGCGGTTACGTGAAGCGGTTTTTTATTGACAGAAAGAGTATTTTTCTGTATTATATAGGTTCGAGGGACGAATATTTATCGACTTGCGGTTTTTCGGCTTAGCGAAAAGCCGCTGGAGTAAAGGTATATTGGAGGTAAGGGCCGGCCAGGCTAATTTCTGTGTCTTTTGGCAGCCCAACCTGTTTTTGTGATAAAACAAACGGGGTTTTTGGAGATATTTCGATGTTTAACGGAAAAATTGTTGCAGCAATCTTAGCAGTAGGACTTTTTGTAGCCAGCGTCGGTTTTGGCCAGACCCTCGAGGACAACTGGAACGACTTTTTGCATTACACAAAGATTGGCCGACTCGATTTAGCCAGAGGATATGCACAGGTTATTCTCGATAGTAACCCTGACCCTGTGGCATTGCTCGCCCTTAGCAAAGAAAATCCGCGGGGTTATGCAATTTTATTAAGGGTTATTGAGACTGCACCTGATGCCGAACTGGTCGAGCTCAGCAGGAAAGTCCAGGACATTATCAAGCAGGGCATATTCATCCGCCGCTCCGACCCGAGGATTATCGTAGAGGAGATAAAAAGGCTCAGCAGCAAAACCCCCCGTGGCCGACTTACAGCGGTCAAACGGCTTCGGGACGCCGGCGAATATGCAATACCGTATATGCTTGATGCAATGGCCGATAGGTCCCGCAAAGAAGAATGGCCGAATATTATATGGGCGCTTCCACAAATCGGCAGAGATGCGATAAGGCCGCTTGCTGCCGGCCTGCAGACCGAAAATGTGACGGTTAAGGCCGAGATAATAAAGGCACTGGGCGGGATTGGCTATACTCAATCGCTGGCGTATCTAAAGTACATTATCGAAAATGACGATTCAGCCGAACTTCGCAAGCTGGCTGTGCGAAGCATCAGGCTAATTGACCCTGCGGCCTTGAAAATCCCCGCAGCCCAGTTGTTCCATCGGCTTGCGGAGAGCTATTATTATCACGCCGAATCGCTGGCTCCGGCGGAAGACGCCGACTTTGCAAATATATGGTTCTGGGATTCAGCCGCTCAACGACTGGAACGCAAAGAGGTTGACAAGAGTTATTCTAACGAACTTATGTCGATGCGTGTGTGCGAGTGGGCGCTCAAGGCCGACGCCGGATTCGGCCAGGCGATTGGCCTCTGGGTAGCTGCCTACTTCAAGGCCGAGTCCGCCGATGTTAGTATGCCCGATTACTTTGGCCCCGGCCACGCCGATGCGATGACTTATGCGACCACCGCAGGCCCTGAATATCTGCATCAGGCACTTGCACGGGCCGTCAAGGACAAAAATGCCTTTGTCGCGCTTGGTGTTGTGGAGGCATTGGCCACCACCGCAGGTGAGAAATCATTGCTTTATCGGCTTGGCATAGCTCAGCCGCTGGTTCAGGCTCTGTCTTTCAATGATAAGGCCGTGAGGTATAGTGCGGCGATAGCGATAGCTGCCGCCGGGCCCAAAGAAGCGTTTGCCGAGAGTAAGCTGGTCGTTGAGAATCTGGCACAGGCCCTCGCCGAAACTGCTGAGAATGTGGATTTGGAAAATGAATGGGTGACCACCAGCTATGCCGTGCGTGCGGCCAGAGTAATGCTCAAATTAGCCCAGACGCGGAATCGTGTTATTGATTTGTCTGCTGCTCGAAGCGCCCTTATAAATGCAACAAAGGATGAGCGGGCCGAAATCAAGGTTCTTGCCGGCCGGATTCTGGC
>JAUXAH010000709.1 GCA_030614945.1 Phycisphaerae bacterium | reverse complement strand
CATTTCCGGTGTTATGCTCTGGGGAGCATTCTGGCAATAGACACATCTCAGAGTGCAGCCTGCAAGAAATATGGTTCCAGAGGGGATTAACATTTCTTCTTCTCCCATATGCGTGTGGGCGCCGAAAATCCTCCATTCCTTTCCCACTCCGCAGAATCCCTTTTCTCCCCTGAGCCTGTTGACCCTGCATTTCCTCTCGCAGAGCTCGCAGCTTTGCAGGATTTCCCGGGCCTTCTCTATCTTTTTCTTCAGGATTCCCTTTTCCCCTGCAATTAGAAATTTAGCCTTCTGCATCTCTCCTCAATCCCCTGCAATTCCTCTCCTGTCAAATCCCTTACAGGCTTCTCCAGGGTTTTTTCCGGGATTTTGAGTCTTTGTATCATATCCCTGGCCTTTCTTTTTGTCATCCCCTCCAAAGGGTCTGCGTCTCTTTTTGCTTTGGACGCAGAGACGTCTCGCGTCTGCGAGACGCGACCTCGCCCCCTTTGGGAATCTGCATCTCTGCCTGTTCGTTTGAGATGCAGAGATGTCTCGTGCCCTCCTTGCGTAGACGAGGCACGACCTCCTGCTATGCGATGGGTTATCCCCTTATTCAGGATGTCCCTGTGCAGGTCTATCAGGGCTTCCCTGAGGGCGTTCTTGAGCCTCTTGTCCTCCTGGAGGAATAGTTTTTTCAGGATATAGCTGCATGGATTCCTCTTATAATCAGATTTGGTCTTGGGAGAAAGTAGCAGGACCCCTGATTCCACCTTGGGCTCGGGGTAGAAGGCCTCCCTTGGGATTTGCAGCTTCTCCTCCATTCGGAAGAAGGCATTCGCAAAAAGAGATAATTTAGACTTCTCCTCTCTCAGCCTCTTTATGAGACCCTCCGGGAGGGTGAGGACAGCCCCTTCAAACTCCAGCCTTGCCAGTTTCTGCAGGAGGGGCTCGCATATGGAATATGGGGTGTTGGAGATGATGCGGTCGAATTTCAGGCCCCCTATAAGCTTCAGGATGTTCCCTGTCACTATCTCCACGTTGGAGGGGCATGATTCCTTCAGTATGGG
>JAUXAH010000624.1 GCA_030614945.1 Phycisphaerae bacterium | reverse complement strand
GATGTGTATGGGGCGGTGCTGCTGCTTTTAGCTGCAATTATAATCGTGGCTCTGGCGGTGGCGCTTTCGGCGAGGTTTAACATAGCAGTAACGCTTTCGGCCTGCATCGGGATTTTTTTGTTAGGCCTGGTAAGCGATTACGCATTCGGCGAATTGGCCAAGACACAAATATGGGCCAAAATATGCTATTTTTTAGTGCCGAATTTGCAGATTTTCTGGATAGCCGACGCCATTTACGAAGGCAGCGAGGTACCTGTAAAATACATTATAATAAGCGCTTCGTACGCGCTGTGCTACACAACGGCTATACTCTTGTTAGCCATCGCGCTCTTCCAACGACGTCAAGTAGGATGATTCGTCGCGTGTATTGCGTATATCGTATTGCGTCCCTGTTTTTCTACGCAATACGCATCACGCATCACGCATCACGCAATACGGTCTTTATTACTGCTATTTCATCGCAATTTTGCTGTTTCGGGCACCTGGCACAGTCGCTCCAGACCTTCATCGGCAGTGCCTCCCTTTCAATTACCTTAAAGCCCATTTTTTCGAAAAAATCCGGGTTTAGCGTAAGGGCGAAAATCTGCGGCAGGCCAAGCTGACCAGCCTGTTCGGTGGCCGCGGCCACCAGCATTTTGCCGATGCCTTTCTCCGTATTTGCTTCGTCAACCGCCAGTGATTTTATTTCCGCCAGGTCCGACCAGACGATTTGCAATGCGCAGCAGCCAACCACATTACCATTCAATTCGGCAACAATGAACGCCTGCAGATTCTCATAAATATCAGCCATTGAACGAAACAGCATCTTGTCCCGTTCGGCATAGAAATTTATCAGAGAATATATGGCCTTGGCATCGAAGACTTTTGCTTTCCGCACTTTCATAGGTAATCGAACAAGGTCTTTTATCAAGGCCTTTCGTTTCAAACTTCAACCCCCAGCTCTATATACTTGACGTCAGCGTGTTTGTCTTCAACATCAGATTCTTGCAGCATCATATGGTACGCATCAATTATATTTTCCTTTAGTTCCTCTATGGTTTTGCCCTGGCTAAAGACCCCCGGAATTTCCTTTAATTTTCCGACAAACCAGTTATCATCCTGCCAGTATTCCAACGTAAAGACCCTTTTCATTTTGTATTCCTTTCGTCATCAATATATCCGGTTATACCAATTCTATTTACTAATTGCCGATTGCCTGAGCCTGTCATTCCTGCGAAAGCAGGAATCCAGGCCTTTCCAGTCAGCACTATGTCTGATGCTATCGGCAATCTTTAACTGTGATTGGTATTAATCCGCGTCTAATTCTAATCCTTCTTTTGTGC
>JAUXAH010000389.1 GCA_030614945.1 Phycisphaerae bacterium | reverse complement strand
AATCAGCCGGGGCGAGCCGATGCCGCTTATCTTTGCGCCCATTTTATTAAGACAGTTTGCCAGGTCGGCTATTTCCGGCTCACAGGCAGCCGATTCGATAACGGTCCGACCTTTTGCCAGCGTTGCGGCCATCAGCACATTTGCGGTCCCGAGCACGGTCGAGCCGAACGGCCCACCCATAAAAATATCTTTTCCTGTCAAGCCATTCGGGGCTTCGGCGATGATATATCCGCTTTTAAGATGGATTTGTGCGCCAAGCTCCCGGAGGCCCCTGAGGTGAAGGTCAATCGGCCTGTCGCCAATTGCACATCCGCCGGGCATTGAAACTTCCGCCCTGCCGCAGCGGGCAAGCAGCGGGCCGAGTATGCAAATGCTGGCCCGCATCCTGCGGACAATTTCATACTCGCCCACCGGATTATCAATTACCGTCGAATCTATGCACAAGTCACCTTTGCGGTTTTTGGTTACCTTGCAGCCCAATTGGCCAAGCAATTTGCGAAAGACGGAAATATCGGAAAGATGAGGCACTGCTTTAAGAATCGATTTGCCGCCGGCTAAAATAGCAGCGGCCATTATCGGCAGAGAGGCATTTTTTGAGCCGTTTACCGTTACGGAGCCGGAAAGCCGAACAGGTCCTTCAATGCGAAATATGTCCATAATCTATTTTCCATTGACAATCGACAACAGACAATTGACAATTGAAAAATACTAAATATTCAATAGTAAATAGTCAATGGAATTCGTGGGCTTTATAACCTTAACAGACGTTATCTTGCTGGGGGGGGTGATATTATTCGGCGGCTGGCTGCTTAAAACATCTCTGGGCAGAAAGGCATTGGCCGATTCGATGCCTCGTCGAAATAATATGCCTTTTTATCTGCCCTTTATCCCGCTATTTATCTGGTTTGGGGCTGTCGGAGTTGCAGCAGTAATTGCGGAAGAGCTCCTTGGCCCGCCCCTCCGAGGGGCTGGCCGAGACGGCCTGTCGGAGTGGCAAGAAACTTTTCTTAGAAATCTTATTTACTGTATTGGCGGGCTGGCCGTAATAGCCCTAATTGTTCTTCTGGCCAGAGTTAGTTTTGCCCGGCGATTAAAGGGATTCGGCCTGAATGCAAAAACGATTGTCAAAGATTTTTTCGCCGGCGCGGCGAATCTGCTCGCTGTCTGGCCGCTTGTGATAGCGATGATTATGCTAACGACATTGCTCGGCAAACTTATCCGGGGGCAGGATTTTGAAATGCAACAACATCAAGAGCTCGAACTAATAACAGCACATCCGCAACTGCCGCTTAGAATATTGATTATTGTTCTTGCTGTTGTGATAGCGCCCGTGCTTGAAGAGATGCTCTTTCGCGGACTGTTTCAATCAATGCTGCGCAGTGTAGCGAAAAATGCGTGGACGGCAATTATTTTAATTTCAGCCCTTTTTGCCCTGCTGCATCCGTGGACGCATTGGCCGGCACTGTTTGCGCTTTCAATGTGTCTGGGTTATGCGTATGAAAAGAGCGGCTCGTTGCTTCGGCCTATCTTTATCCACTCACTTTTTAACGCAATCACCATAATAGCAACCTTATATAGCGTATAGTGAAGCCAAGTGCGTCATCTCCGGCATACTGTCGAGTCCGGCAAATGCCGGACCGGACCGCATCGACGGACATCTGGCTATGCTCTGCGAAGCGCCACGCATAGCAGGAACTGGTTGATCAGCTGCAGGGTTCCCATTTTGGCTCTGCCACAGGTGCAATAAGTCGCACCTGTGCCTGCGCCACCCCCTTTGCCGTCTGCGATAGCAGACAAGTGGGTGCAGGCAAGAGTCGTTCCGCCTCGGCGAGCCACAGGTCCGCCTGTGGCGGAATGTCGACTTAGTCAACCAGCAATTTGGCGGGCCGCATACTTACGTATGCGGAATTTTACCGCACATGTAAATGTACGGATTATAGTGGTGGGTATTTCCACACGGAATAGTCGGTCTCGTTTTGGTGAGGTGACTTGTCACGCGTCTTAACTCTGTAGGAGTACTGCTGATTTGGTTCGGACACTTCCACATCGTATATCGGGCTATCCTGCCATCCGCTGTCATAGCCTTCTTCCCAGCAGTCGAAATAATATTCCACACCGCTGGGGTCACTGGCCGTCACAGCTTCCATCCTGTTGTAGTACTTCCCATCATCCGGATTGTAGTATTCGTACGGTGGTGTCTCCCATTCACTCGGATTCGGCGTCGGCGGCGTTAAGTCAACTGGCGGCGTTAAGTCAACTGGCGGCGCATAAGCCTGAGCATAAATCGCATAATCGCGAAAATCAACATCCCTGTCTGAGTTCAAATCAGCTCCTTCGCACCAACCCAGCAAGTCACAACGGTCTTCCAGCCAATAGGACGAAAGTATCGCAAGGTCCGCCAGGTCCACGTCCCCATCAAAATCAA
>JAUXAH010000466.1 GCA_030614945.1 Phycisphaerae bacterium | reverse complement strand
TTTCCCGGCGAGCTGCGATGATTTGCTCGACGGCCTTTTCTCCGACGCCTTTGACAGCGGCCAGGCCGAAGCGTATGACACCTCGTTGCTTGTTGCTCGTTGCTTGTTGCCCACTTCTGTCCTCTGTCTTCTGTCCTCTGTCCTCTGTCTTCTGTTTATAGAGGGGCGTGAAATCGACGCCGCTTTCATTGATATCGGGCGCCAGGACCTCGATGGCCATTTCCCTGCATTCGGCGATATACTCGACGACCTTGTCGGTGTTGCCCATCTCATAAGTCAAAAGCGCCGCCATAAATTCGACAGGCCAATGTGTCTTCATATAAGCGGTCTGGTATGCGATGATGGCATAGCGGGTTGAATGGCTTTTGTTGAAGCCATAGCCGGCGAATCGTTCGATAAGCTCGAAAATCTGTTGTGCCTGCCGGCCGGTCAAGCCCTTGTCCACGCAGCCCGCTATGAACCTCTCCCTTTCCTTGGCGATGGTTCTGGCCTTCTTTTTGCTTATTGCCTTGATGAGGCCGTAGGCCTCCCGCAGCGGTATATCGCCGAGCGAAAAGCAGATGCGCATCACCTGTTCCTGATAGACCATAATGCCGTAGGTTTCGTCGAGGATTTCTTTCATAATCGGGTGCGGCAGGGTCCATTTTGCGCCGTGCTTTCGGTCAACGTAATCCGGTATCAGTATCATAGGGCCCGGGCGAAAAAGAGCGTTGGCGGCAATAAGGTCTTCAATCCGGTCGGGCTTCATCTTCATCAGCAAGTTCTGCATACCAGCGGACTCAAATTGGAAAACCCCTTTTGTTTTGCCGCTGGAGAATATCTGGAAAACCGAAGCATCGGTAAGTTCGAGTTTTTCCAGGTCGATTGTCTCGCCGTGAATGTCTTTGACCAACCGGCAGGCCCGCTCTAATACGCTGAGGGTCTTCAGGCCCAGAAAATCCATCTTTAGCAGGCCGATTTTTTCGACCATAGGGCCTTCGTATTGGGTTATGATATCCTCCGAGCCGGATGCCTTATAGAGAGGCACGAAATTGGTCAACGGCTCATCGGCAATGACGACGCCGGCAGCGTGGACCGATGCGTGGCGGGCAAGGCCTTCGAGCCGCTTGCAGATGTCAATTACTTTTCTCGTCTGGTCGCTTTGTTCGTAAGCCTGTCTTAACTGCGGCTCGGTCTTTAAGGCCTTATCGAGTGTCATATCAAGGGAGAAAGGTACAAGCTTGGCCAATCTGTCGGCCTCTGCCAACGATACGCCGAGCACCCTGCAGATGTCGCGGATAACCGCTCTGGTTTTTAGAGTTCCGAAAGTTATAATTTGCGCGACGTAGCCGTACTTCCGGCGAACATAGTCGATGATTTTTGCCCGGCCGGCCTGACAGATATCGATATCAACATCGGGCATTTCGTTACGCTCGGGGTCCATAAAGCGCTCGAAGAGCAAGTCGTATCGAATCGGGTCAACATCGCACAACCTGAGGCAGTATCCGACAAGTGTCCCTACAGCGCTGCCTCTGGCGCCTACGGGGATATTGTTTTCGTGTGCGTATTTGCAGAAGTCCCAGACGATAAGAAAATAGCTGGCGAAGCCTTTCGATTCGATTACGTCCAGCTCCCTGTCGAGTCGGCTTTTTATCTGCTCGCTAATTTTGCCGTATCGCTGCTTTGCCCCTTCATAGCACAATCCGGTGAGAAACTCTTCGGGAGACGAGCCGTCAGGCGGCTTAAAGCTGGGCGCGTGACGTCTTTTTAAGTCAAGCTCCACATTACATCGCCGGGCAATTGCCAGTGTATTATCACAGGCCTCGGCCCGCCCTTCAGCCCGCCCCTCGGAGGGGCTGGCCGAGGAAGGGCTGGCCTCGCAGCTCTCGTCAAAAAGCTGACGCATCTGTTCGGGGCTTTTTAGAAAAACGTCTTTTGGATATATCATTCTGCCGGGGTCGTC
>JAUXAH010000409.1 GCA_030614945.1 Phycisphaerae bacterium | reverse complement strand
GATGACCAAGATGGTGCAGAAATTAGAGACCTTGTTGTTGCTTTGGCTGATGTAGATAGAAAGATAGTTTTAACCAATCCATCAACTGGAGAATTTAAGATAACAGCAATACAAAGAGATGCTGCTGGTGAATTAGATATTGAATATGATGATACACCTGAACCATAAAAAACGAGCTTTGCGGGGTGGGGATGCTTAAACCCTGCGAAAAAAAAATTAAAAATAGTTGTATTCAATAACCAAGAAAAAAATAAATTGTAATGGGGAGTGGTTAAAATTAGATCTCAAGCACAGAAGAAACTTAATGAACTGAGAACTATGTAGCAGAAAGGTGAGTTTACTACAGCAGAGTCGAGTTGATCTTTTTTTAGCTAAAGCTTTCGGGATAATAATTAATATTTTCGAGGAGCTGATTGCAGATAAAGAGCAAGTGCAGGGAAAAAAGGCTGGTTGTCGTTTGACGAGAAACGTGATAATCAGATAATCGAAGCTGATAAATCAAAGAAATAATTTAATTATTGAGGAGGTGCGAATCAATTGAGCAAAACAAAACGAGGAGCTCGTAACGGTAGCGGGCCATATAAAGGCAGTTATCAAAGCAGGACTTCTAAAGTAGGAAGAAGAAAACAGGCTGGAGAAAAATGTCCCAAGTCTATTAAAAAGAAGAAATAATTTATTAGTGAAGGAGGTGTTCTTAAATGGGTGTTAGAAGTGGAGTATCAAGTAGTACCCCGGAGAGAATAATAATTGATGCTGGGGCAGTCTATATAGATTATGGATTGGGAACTCAAAGGCTATTAGGAGCAACCCGAGGCGGCAATGAATTTAATACTAATCGGGTTGCCAGAAATATCGAAGTAGATGGACCTAAAGGCCCGGTTAAGGGGATGAAAAGAGTATCAGAGGTAGGTCCTCAGATAACTGCTAACCTAATTGAATTAAGCGTTGAGAACTTAATTGCTGCTATTGCTGGAGCAAACCAGTCGGATCGTGGATATATTGAAGCTGAACATATACTTGGGGCTGCTCAAACAGAATTTGATCTAGACCAAAATGATATTATAGAAAATTCTGAAAGAGTTTATGTAAAGAGACCGGACGGTGCAACAGGAACAGGAGCAATGGTTCTGCAAAATCGAAGTAAAAAATATGCTTCGAGGTTTGTAGGAACTAATGCAGCAAATAATAAAGGATTTGTTGATGGGATTGGAAACTGGACACAAGATGCTTTTTACGACGCTCCTGTAATAGCAGTAGGCGGATATCCTGGGAATTGTTTACTTTTCACTGGTAAAGTTGGATCAACTACTCAATTAAATTTTTTGAACTTGCCAGCCACAGGTGGGGCAGTATTAACTAATTTAGTTGTAGGGCAATATTATCGATTGCAAATTGTAGCAAAAAGAGGAGCAACTTGGGACGGAGGAGTTGTGACTGTTGCTTGTGACGATGGTTCAATACCTATTACTTTGACTACAGATTGGGTTACTTATGTTATAACATTCTTAGCTAGTGGAGCGGACGCAACCATCTCATTAACTTGTACTACAGCACCACTTGCTGCTGATACGATGTCTATTGATAATCTTGAACTTGAGAGAGTAGATTATCCTTCTGCCACTGAGATAACAGCAGGTCAAGTTGGTTATGTTGTAAAATTGGACGGAGGAGATGCTGCTGGGGCAAAAGGTTCAATTGTATTTATGTCTGCTCTTACCGCTTCTCCTGATGATGAAGTCATTGTTAGTTATGCTTATGAACTCGCAACGCCAGGCACTCATACTACAATTACTGGCGGAGAGATAGCGGATGCAGATTATATGACTAATGTGGCGATTGTCGGGAATGTGAGTGGTAAAACTAACCCGGTCATTTGTATAATTAATAACGTTTTGGCGGATGCCCCTGGATTAGCATTGTCACTAGCACCAAGAGATGAGGCCGTGCCCGTTGTTGTGTTCACCGGTCATTATGCTGCATATGATCTGGATACTGAACCCTGGGAAGTAAGATGGCCGAATTCGTAATCTAAAAAATTAAATAAGGAGGTCATAATTCTAATGGCCAAAGAGGAAAAGAGTTCAATTGTTAAAGAGATTGAACCTTTGATTGGGGATACTCCCGTCATTACAATTAAAGGAAAAGAGTATAAGATGAGACGTCTCGGGATAGCCGATACCTTTAAGCTTGCCCGGATCATAGGCATTGGTGCAGCGGGGATCGGGAAGGAAATCGTTAATTTGGAAATGACCCCAGAGGCCGCGATCGGATTGCTGATTGTCGGATTC
>JAUXAH010000333.1 GCA_030614945.1 Phycisphaerae bacterium | reverse complement strand
TCGTGGCTGCATCAGAACCGTCGCCTTCGGATTCGTTATGAACGACGTGATGATATTCATCAAGCGTTGTTGGTTATAGGTTGTATCAAAATATGTTGGAATCATTTGGCAAATATTTCATTTTGTTAGAGGCTCTAAATAAATTTCAACCGTTTTGCGGCATGATTTCCGCCCTTACGCTTCCACCCCTTCTTCTGGGCATCCCCAATCGTTTTGATCCATTTGCCAATCGTTGTTTTTTGTGATTCGGACATCTGCTTTTTAAGCACCTGGTAGGCAATCAAACACATAAGCATCTTATTATCGTTCACAGAGTTTCCACTTGCTTTATATTTTTTCGCCCAGGCCTCGACAAATTCAATCGCCTTTGCACCGTAGGCACTCTTGCCTGAAACAAAACAGGCCCATGTCAACTTGTATATCTTAGTCATATCCCGCAGGTGCTTAACTGAATTAAGCCTGTCCGGGTGGTTACTGACACGCCCCTCATAAATAATATCTTTCAGTGGATTCGGATGATCACCAAGCAGAGCATCGGCATCTGACATCAGTGATTTGTACGATTCAGCAAAGGCCCCGGCAGCGACAATATCGGATAGCTTGTCCGCCTCAACTGCTTTTAACAACAAAAGTGGCGGCGGATCAAATTCTACATATTCTTGAGAGAACCCTTTAAGTGGCAAGAGCAAAATCAAAACAATGATTGTTATGTCTAATATTTTCAGGTACATAAGTCGTTCCGCAGGAATTAATTTTCCCCTACCGGGGTCCCTGGTGTCTATTTGACAAAGTTGGTCAGCAGTCCGATCTTTTCAATTTTTACCTGAATCTTGTCTCCAGGTTCAAGTTTCCCCGAGCCGCCGGGCGTGCCAAAGGCAATGACATCACCGGGCAGTAAGGTCATCACCTGGGATATATAGCTGATCAGGAAGGGGACCTCAAACGTCATGTCTGAGATCCTGGCGTCCTGCTTGATCTGGCCGTTTAGAAAGGTCTGTATGCGCAAATCACTGGGATCGAGATGCGTAACAATCCAGGGGCCAAGTGGGCCGAAGGTGTCAAATCCCTTGCCCCGCGTAAATTCGGGGTCCGTTTTTGTCAGGTCTCGGGCAGTGACGTCATTCATGCAGGTGAAGCCCAAAATCCCCTTCATAACCTGCTCCGGCGCCACGTTACGCATGCGTTTGCCAATGACAGCCGCTAATTCCCCTTCAAATTCAACCTGGCTCGACAGTTTCTGAGGCAGGACAATGGTGTCCTTCTCTGCGATAATAACGGTTGGAGGTTTCAGGAACACCAGGGGTTCCTTGCGGCGTTCCTCTCCGCCCACCTCACGGGCATGACTGGGAAAGGTCCACCCAAAACAAATCACCTTGGAGGGATTCACGGGTGCCAGCAGCTTGACTTTATCGAGTGCATGTCTGGCACCACTGAAATCACGTCTGCCCTGGGCAATCTCCACAAAGCTATTCGTCAAATGCTGGATATGCTTGTCGATTAGAATGCCGTAAAACACATCGCCCTGGTTAACATGATATCGTACGACTCTCTCATGCTTCGCAGCAGCGTTACCCGCTGTTGCTTCGGCCGCAAGCGTTACACGCATCGTGTCCGTGTTTCCCTTTGCCTCCCCGACGGCAGCAACTGGCAACGCTTGGGCCACGGCAGAGCTGATACCCCCGCAAACCACCAAACCTGCAATGAGAACAACGCGCTTCATCATGATTAATTCTCCTTCCTTGAATTTATGATAACGGATTTCGGTAAGGGACAGTAATTATTTTCATCTGTAATACTATCCGTCATTTTATTTTTCCTATGCACCATCACAAAAAACATACACCACCGGCCACTAAGCCGGCCACGCCTGCATAATAATACTTCCATCTACAATCATCAACCCCAAACTCCCACAAAAAAAAGTCCCGGACACCTTTAACTCTCCAGTGGGGTAGCCCCAACTGACGCCAGTCATCTGACCGATCCACCCTGCCTCCATCTTGTCCACATACTCTTGAACTGGCAGACGACGAAACTCCTGGGCCAAGGCTGTTCCGTACAAACAGAGATAAACCAGAATCCCACGAAGAGTCCATTTTAAGAGTCGCATCATGTTTTCCTTTCGAACATGTTTCTTTAGGAAGTCGAGATTGACAAATTGGAAGAGTTTCGGTATTCTAAATGAGAGTAGTTGGTAGTTCGTAGTTGGTAGTTCGTAGTTGGTAGTTCGTAGTTGGTAGTTGGTAGTTCGTAGTTGGTAGTTCGTAGTTGGTAGTTGGTAGTTGGTAGTTGGTAGTTCGTAGTTGGTAGTTCGTAGTTGGTAGTTGGTAGTTAGTAGTTCGTAGTTCGTAGTTCGTAGTTGGTAGTTCGTAGTACGTAGTGCATTGAATTTGAAAGTTGGGGGAATGAATGCAAAACTTGAAAGGAGGATATTGAGATGAAAAGACGAGAATTTCTGGCGGCGGGTGTTGCAGGGGCGGCAGGTATAGACGCTGTGGCTGCGAGCATAGGCAAAAGCGATAAGACAAAACGAGAATACTTCGAGTTAAGGCAATATCATTTGCTTAATCGGGCCAGAACAGGTGCGGTCAGGGATTTCCTGCGTGAGGTGGGAATGCCTGCAATGAACCGGATAGGGATTAAGCCGGTCGGTGTCTTTACTGCGATGTACGGGTCGAGCAGCTCAACGCTGTACGTTCTGCTTGTACACAAGTCGCTGGAGTCGGTGGTGCAGGCATCAGCGCGTTTGCTCGCAGATGGAGAGTTCCGAAAGTCGAGCTTCGTCAATGCGGCATTGAGCGAGCCGGCATACGTGCGGATAGAAAGCTCGCTGATGGTGGCTTTCAAAGATATGCCGAAACTGGAGG
>JAUXAH010000476.1 GCA_030614945.1 Phycisphaerae bacterium | reverse complement strand
TGCCGCGGTGCGCCCAGGCGTAGTAGGGAATCGCGACAAAGTCTTGCTCCTTTGTTACCGTATATTTTCCATCTTTGCTGGAATACGAACCGCAGGCTGTGCCGCAAATCACAGTAATGCCGTTCAGCATGTCCTTGCGGTATTCAGGCCTAAGCGCTGCGTCATCCGGCAAGATAAGATTGCTCACCCGTCCGCCATTGTCCGGCCATTCAGCACAATATACTATTGGACCGCGCTGCAGCGCCGCCTTTCCCACATTGTCCTTGACATTTTCGTGGCTCAGCACGCGCCGTATCGGCATAGGTAAACTCAGTTTGACTACATCGCCTTTCTTCCACTTCCAGCGGATGTGGGCGAAGCCCTTATCCATATCCAGAGCAAACGGCTTGCCGTTGACCTTGAGCGTTACTTTCTTTCGGCTCTTGTTCAAATACCGGTACAAGTCGCCGGGCACGGGTTGATTCTGGGCCCAGCCGGGAATGCGAACGTAAATCGCGAATTCCTTAGAACGTTTCGGCTCCACCGTAATCTTCACGTCTCCATCCCAGGGGTAGTGCGTCTGCTGCCTGAGATGCACGGTATTGTCATCCATCTTGATTGTAGCGCTTCCAACTACGAAAAGATTCACATACACGATATCACCCCGGCGTGCGTAAGCATATCCGGGAAGCGACGGCATAAAACGCACGATGTTCGTGGGACAGCAGGCGCAGCCGAACCACGGGCTTCGCTGGTGTTTGCCATCACTGGCCAGTGGATTCGGGTAGAAGAACTTGTCCCCATTTAGGGAAATGCCCGAAAGGAACCCGTTGTAGATTACCCGTTCCAGAACGTCGATATACTTTGCCTCGCCGTACAGCAGGAACAAGCGATGGTTCCACATAGCATTAGCGATGGCGGCACAGGTCTCGCAATAGGCCGTCTTGTTGGGCAGCTCGTAATCGTTACCGAAGGATTCGCCGCCGCGTCGGGCGCCGACACCGCCGGTCAGATACAGCTTTTTCGAGACGACGTCCTGCCATATCCGGTCGATTGCCTTGACATAATCGGCATCACCGGTCAGCGCTGCGACATCTGCCATTCCGGAATACAGGTAACCTGCTCGGACAGCATGGCCGACCGCCTTGTCCTGCTCAACCACCGGCTTGTGGTCCTGGCTGTACGAGCCATAGAGCTTATGTCCCTCGGCCCGGCCGCGCTCATCGAGAAAGAACTTCGCCAGCTTCAGGTACTTCTCGTTGCCGGTCTGGCGGTACAGCTTTACCAGGCCAATCTCTATCTCCTGACAGCCGGGCACGTCGCGTTTTTTGTCGGGGCCAAAAACCGAATCTATGTAATCGGCAAGCCGAATTGCGACATCCAGAATCTTTCTTTTTCCGGTGGCCTGGTAGTAAGCGACGGCCCCTTCGAAAAAATGCCCCGCACAGTAAAGCTCATGTCTGTCTCGAACGTTAGTCCACCGCTTGTGGGGTTGTCGCCGGGGCAGCGAATAAAAGGTGTAAAGATAACCATCTTGCCATTGAGCCGCTGCGATTTTATCAATCACGCTGTCAATGTATTTCTCAAGTTCCGGGTCGGGATGACTCTTCAGGGAATAGGCAGCTCCTTCTATCACCTTGTAAAGGTCCGAATCATTAAAGTAGATGCCTTCAAACTTTCCCTCCATCAGGCCTCCGGCCTTGGCGAAGTTACTGATTCGTCCGGTTTCCTCGCACTTCTTGAAAGCGTAGGGGACAGTTACCTTGCGGTTGGTCTCAATCCGCGGCGCCCAGAACTCATCCGCAAAAGCCACGTTAGTAAAGGGCACAGCCGTCAACTTATCTGCTTCCACCATCTGGCAGCCCGTCAGAAACGTAAAGAAAGTTATGCTCATAAGTGTAAAAATGCGATTTTTTAGTACTTGA
>JAUXAH010000189.1 GCA_030614945.1 Phycisphaerae bacterium | reverse complement strand
TCAGACCAGACAGTGCAGGATTATACCGCTACACTTCTTATCTTGTTTCAGGACGATTTCGAAACTGATTTTGGGAATTGGACCAATGTTACGGGAGATCAGGACGATTGGTACCGAAACCAGGGTATTACTCCTTCCGGCCCCACTGGTCCAGACCATGACAACACTATCGGGGATGAGACCGGCTGGTATATATATATGGAAACCTCATCAGGCTATGCTAATACAGCAGGGGATGAAGTCCATTTAGAGGGGCCCGATCTTGATGCAGACACCTACAGTATGGTCCTATATATTTATTACCACATTTATGGCTCAGATATAGGCACTCTCAATGTTGATGTTTATGATGGTACCTGGCACAACGGGGTTTGGAGTATATCTGGCCAGCAGCATACCTCATCAGGAGCTGCTTATACCCAGGGTGCAGTCGACCTCGGTGCTTATACAGGAACGATTAAAATAAGGTTCAGAGGTGTTGCGGCTGGTGGCTACATGGGTGATATAGCCATCGATGATATCACCGTTGCAGAAGCGCTAATCCTTGGCCTCGAGGCCGACTTCGATTCTGATGGAGATGTGAATTTCAAAGATTTTGCCATTTTTGCCTCAGCCTGGCAGAGCAGCCCTGGTGATGGCAATTGGAACCCAGCTTGTGACATCTCCGAGCCGAGCGATAACGTTATCGATATACTGGACCTGGCTATTTTCACCGACCAGTGGCTTTATAGCGGCGGTTATTAACTGAAACCAAAGGATTAAACAACTAACGGCCTGCAAGACTGCTCTTGCAGGCCGTTTCTGTTTTTACAGCGTTGGGGCTGCTGTTTTTTCTGTGACTTTTGATACCGCACCCAATGCCGGCACCTTAACAATCGGCAGAAGCCATTACAGCCTTTTGAGGGGTTCAGTGTCAGTGCAGCAACTGGTTCAAAGGGCTAAGGAATCGATCCGCTCCTTTATCTGGACAAGTTCATCGCTGTTGTCTGCTCCAGCGGCACAATATCTCTAACCGGGCACGGAGTAATCACTATACCTCCACAGTGAACTGAGATCGAATGGGCGCCGGAGGGAATGCAATACGCAATATGATATACACAATACGATGTACAGGAAAGAAGTTATACATGGACCTGTAAACTGTAAAAAAAGATTTATTCGTGTCGCAGCGATTCAATTGGGTCCATATTGGCAGCGCGATAGGCCGGATATAAGCCAAAAATTATTCCCACAGCCGCACTAATGCCAAAGGCCAACACCAATGAGGTGCCCGTAATCACCGTGGGCCCATCCGTGAAATAGGTTACCCAAAATGGTATGAGAGAGGCAATTCTTGCTCCTTTCAAAATGGGGGTAAAAGTGCCAACGATGTTTGCATGTGAGTCAAGTCTTCCGGCTGAGTTTCAAGAAACAAAAACGATCGAAATATTACATACAAATAAATCGCATCTACTGATGTATCATTCATGCCTCAAAGCTACGATGGGGTCTACTTTGGCTGCATGTACGGCAGGATATAATCCGAAGAGAATGCCAATGGTCATGCTGATTAGAAGTGGCAGTAGAATTCCTTTCAAGGTCATCACTGTGGTCATCCCGGAAAAGTACGTTATCAAAAACGGGATAAGAGCACCCACACCCAAGCCAATGATGCCCCCCGTGGTCGAGAGAACTACGGTCTCAATAAGGAACTGATAGACTATCTGTCTCCGCTTGGCACCGACGGCACGCCGGATTCCTATCTCGCGCGTACGTTCTGTTACCGAAGCCAGCATAATATTCATTATTCCGATTCCGCCGACTAACAAGCTAATACCCGCGATCGAACCCAGGACGATATTAAACGTTCGCTTGGTCGCTTCGGCCTGCCTCAGCAATGCCAGAGGAACGCTCACTACATAATCCTTTTTCTTATGAAACCGTTCCAGCATTCTTTCGATGCCCGCCGCTACGGCCTCAACGTTCTCCGCCTCATCCACCCGGACAATAATCTGGTGCAGTTCCACCTTCTCCCGTTCAAATGAACCTGAAGTCCTTTTCGTAAATATATCACCGAAGTATCTGCGTGCCACCTCGATGGGAATGTAAACATCGACTTCCTGGTCAGGAATTTGAATGTTTCCGGCCTGTCCGCTTTCGCTTTTGACGATACCGACGACCTCGAACTGGTCAACCCCGATGCGGATAGTCTGGCCTATGGTGCTCTCGGTGGCTAAGATTTTTCGAGCGCCGAACTCAGTAAGGACTGCCACAGGAGACCGTTTCTCCTGGTCGGACGGCAGAAGAACTCGCCCGGCAAGAGTCTCTCGGGGCACGAGTTTAAACCATTCGGGTGTCGTCCCGACAACCCGAAGTTCCATCGCTCGCTCGCGTAGACGTGAGTTCTTGCGCATCAACTTCACAGGCGCCGTCTGCTTGATATTTCTGAAACTCTCTGCGATTCTGGCATGGTCCTCATAGGTCAACCCGTAGATGCTCATGAAGGAATGCTCAGTGCTGGCCTGTTCCTCTTCCGCGGACTTGACCGCCGAGATAATGATATTGTTGCTGCCGAGCTTGCGGATCTGCTCAAGGGCCTCCTTGCTGGCGCCTTCACCAACAGCGAGCATGGCCACGACGCTGCCCACCCCAAAGACGACGCCCAACATAGTGAGGAACGAACGCAGCTTGTGAAGCAGCAGATTCTCCATGCCCAACAGTATATTTCTTAGGATCTTAGTTTGCTTCATCAGGACTCTCCTCAATTCTGTCGATTTTGCCATCTAACATGTGCAGCTTGTTATGGGCGTGTTTGGCGATAATAGATTCATGGGTCACTATAATTATTGTCTTGCCCTGGCGGTTCAGCTTCTTAAGGAGTTCCAGGATTTGCTCTCCCGTTGTGGAATCCAGATTACCCGTAGGTTCATCTGCAAAAATTATCTGTGGATTGTTGGCCAATGCCCTCGCAATAGCGACCCTCTGCATTTCACCGCCGGATAGCTCTGTGGGTCGATGATGCACTCTATCTCCAAGTCCCACTTCGTCCGCGAGCTCCTCTGCACGCTGAGCGCTTCGTATTGAATCCCAGCCCAGATAGTAAAGCGGCAGCTCTATGTTTCTTTGGACGGTCAATTGAGGTATCAAGTTGAAGCTTTGGAATATGAATCCAAGATACTTGAGTCGAAGCTCGCTGAGCGAATCGTCATCAAGACGACTGACATCCCTACCTTCAAGGAAATACCGGCCTGAGGACAACCGGTCCAAGCATCCAAGGATGTTCATCATGGTGCTTTTGCCTGAGCCGCTGGGTCCCATGATGGCCCAGAAGCTGCCCTTTTTGAATGACACAGTTACGCCGGCCAGCGCCCTGACTTGCTGCGTTCCCATCTGATATATCTTTTGCGCATTCTCCAGCCGGACGATTTCTGCGTTCGTTTCTTTGCGCGACCGTTCTATCATCTACTGATTCCCTTCTCGGCCGCGCTGTCGGGACCTTCGCCCTTCTCCCGGAGACCCGCCCTGGGACCTCTCCCGCATCCTCTGTCGTTCCTCCGGCGACATATTCTGGAATTGCTGTCTCATCTTCTCTATCTCTTTCTGCCATTCTTCGGGCGACATGTTCTCAAAGCGCTTTCGCATTTGTTCCATCTGTTGGGCAGAAAGACCTGAACCGCCTGCTCTGTCCGCCCGTTCCTGTCCGGGTCCCATCGGCCGCTCTCGTCCTTCCTGTGGAACCGAAGGCATGCCGGGCTTGCCGGTCCGCGCTCCATTGGCCTCTTCGAGTTTCTCATTTATCCTCTGCTTCAAGGTATCGGAGGCATCGGGCGACCCGGCGCCCGTCATCTGGGAACCGGGCTCAATGGTCGCGGATTTCAGTGGAGGCGTCAGCAAGACGACTTCCCCCTCGCCAAGACCGCTGACGATTCTGACCATCCTGTTATTGTCCAGGCCTATCTCGACCTTCCGTTCCTCGATGGTTCCTTCCTTGACAGTGTAGACAGTCGGCTGTCCAGCAACCCGTATGACCGCCTGAACAGGAATGTAGACCGCATCCTCATACTGCTCGACGATTATCTCGACCTTGCAGCTCATGCCGGTTCGCAGTGATGGCTCATTACCCTCCAGGTATACGTCCGAGTTGTACACCTTCAGATCGGGGTTCATCCACATACTTTGCGGGTCAGGCAATGGTGCAATGCGCCCGACAGTGCCAAAGAACTTTTTGCCCGGCAGTGCATCAACCGTTATAACTGTAGGAAGCCCCACCCGAACCTTTTCAAGGCTCGCCTCGTGAATATCCACCTCAGCCATCGCTAATTCCGCCGTGGGAAGGTATATCAGTTCTTGCCGTTCGGTGACTTCGGCACCTACATCCATCGGCTCTCGACGGTCACGCCAACCACCTCTTCGAGCTGTCGTTGCGTAGATCGCCATTCCGGCCGTCGGAGCGTATATCTTAGCTTTCCCGAGCTGGTCCTCCATTTTCTTGTACTTGTCCTGCTGACGCTTATATTCAAGGTCTTTGGCCTTCAAGTTCGCCTCCGCCTGTACAACATCGGCCTTGGCCTTACGCTCCGTCCGCTCCAGAGCCATCGTAGCTTGTTTGACGTCGCTTTGGAGCTGCGCTATATTGCGCTGGTAGGTGAAGTTCTCCAGCAGCTTGAGGTTATTCTGTGCCAGCTCCAGGTTGTTTTTACTGCGGGTCACTGCCAGCCTGTCGGCCAGCAGTTCAGTCTGGGAGATGTACTCCCGGGCGGCCAGCTTC
>JAUXAH010000588.1 GCA_030614945.1 Phycisphaerae bacterium | reverse complement strand
CAAGGGGGTATTTAAATTTTACTATGGTGTGCTAAAGTCAGAAAGGTTTATAACCCCCAGCACCCAAGAAAAAGGTAGGAATCCAATGGCTGAAAGGGAAGAACTCGCCGAGCCTGTTTCTGCGAAAGTTCCAGCAAAGGTCAAACGTGCGGTTGAACGGGCCGTGAGGAAAGGCCTCGCGGTAACGGAAAGCGCTTATGTGTGCGATGCCGTCGTGGAGAAAGTTCAGAAGGACGGGTTGCTTTGATAACTCCTCTCGAATTCTTTGAAATCATAAGGACGGGGCAGCGGTACTACGAAAGAATCCGAGGCCCCTACAATTTCACGGCGCTCCGAGGGGTATTTGAAATTTTTGATGGGTGACAACATGAAAAAGGAAACCAGCACTCGGGAAAACGGTCGGAGCCCTAGAACGCAGCCTTTCTGGGGGTTTTGTCGGAGTCCATCGAAGCCTCCGACGCAACCTTCGACACGGACAACCAACCCCTGTTGTGGCTTTCGGCCCCCCTCTTTAAATAACTTTCAGGCTCGCGCGCGTGGGGCGGGTTTCGGGCCACTGTTTTTTGGGGGGGTAGCCTACTCTTCCGGTTCACCTCGGCGGCCCGGGCCCGCGAATGAGGATCAAGGAAGGGGGTTCCAGGCATGACCGAGCGCAAGAAAATCACGCTTGAGAAGGACGGGAACTTGATAAGAATCGGGGACAAGTGGTACGCCTTCCAGGTAAATGACGACGGGGATTTTAGGACCGGGGAGCACATGCTGGTCGAAGTTGACAAAAAGGAATTTGACAAGAAAGTCAGCGCCATAACTAACACGTTATTCTCCTTCGTCGACCCCAAGCTCGTCCTCCAGGACGCCCTGAAGGACATGACAGAACCGGAGCTGGCGCGCATTTTGAGATACATAAGAAAGCACAAAGGGAAGGTCGAGCCCCGAATCAGCAAGCACTGCATCCAGATGAGAATCGCCGGGGTGGACATCCCGTTGAGGTGAATAACATGATTTCCTATTTTCCCATCCCAAGCTCAACCACCCGCGCAATCCGTCGGCCCGGTGAGTCTTCCCAAAATGGGCTATGTCCAGCCTCGGAGGAAGTCGTTGTGTACGCGGTATACGGCGCCACCACCAGACCAGCGGGCGCAGAGGGGGAGGCGATATTATGAGTGAAGAAAAGATTGTTGCGAAGGAAGACCAACAGCGAGAAGAGAAGGGGCTACGCAAAATCGAGTACGGCATGCGTACATTCCAAAAACGAGATCGGGGGCGGTGAAGCGATGCCAATAGAAACAACAATAACATTTTCCACGGACGAGCTGGTCGTGGTTCACCTCGCGTTGGACCACATGCAGAAGCCCTCAAGCGGATCGCGGCCGGTGCGCGAGATCGCACAGCATTTGGTCAAACGCATCGAGGCCG
>JAUXAH010000411.1 GCA_030614945.1 Phycisphaerae bacterium | reverse complement strand
CCTTTCGGGATTTTCTTTCCGGCGTTGGTGTAAGCGGCTTTGAGAACAGCTCGCATGCCGGTTTTTGCTGCCGCTTTGACGTCCCTGTCGATATGGTCCCCCACGAACAATATATTTTCCAACATCTCGCCAATCCTCTCGGCTGCAGCTCTAAAGATTCGAGCGTCCGGCTTGCGAAAGTCAAATTGGTATGAATAAAGCCTTACCGTAAAGAAGTCCAATATACCTAACTGTTTTAGATGTTTTTCTAAGGAGCTGCTATGCACAAAGGTGTTGGAAACTATCCCAAGCTTAAGGTCCATTTTTTTAAGTGCAGTTAAAGTCTCTTTTGTTTTCGGTTCGGCTTTGCCGACTTTGCTCAAAGGCTCGTACCAGAGCCACGCAAAATGCCGCCACTGCTGCCTATCGAGCCTGACGCCTTTTTTCGTACCGATCCCCCTTAACAAAAGCAATGCATTAAAATCCTTTTTGGTTATGTTGGAAAGCCAGTGTCGTGTACGCAGCGCTATCAGGTTTCGCCAGCAGTAGTAGTTGAAGTTTCCGATCGGCTGGCCGCAACTTTTGAGAAAATCGTATGATAGCCTGGCGCCTTGTCGGAAAAGCCGAGTCGTGTTGACTTTGCCGAAGTTGAGCAAAGTTTCGCCAAGGTCGAACAATACCGCTTTGATTTTTTTATCCGGCAATTCCTTTTACCTCAATGGCGGCAAATTACCATCAAAAGCTTCCCTGGTCCACTCGAACATCTCTTTGTTCGATATCGCTGATACCCTGTTAGCCGAATACTCAGCGTCGATTCTGTCTTTTATTTTGGTTATACGGAGGTCATGCTTGGGGATTTCAATCTCGTACTTGGCTTCTATCCAGTGTTTAATGCCTGCCGCCCCGGTCTTGTCGGTAATTGCTACGCTAACGGGGCGGTTGAGCAGCTTTTGGGTATCGAAGCAGTTATATATTTCCTCGTTCTTTAACAAACCGTCGGCGTGAATGCCGGCCCGCGTAACATTGAAATCCTTTCCAACCAGTGGATAATTGCCCGGGATTTCAAAGCCCAGCTCCTTTCCGGCGTACTCGGCAAGTTCGGTTATTGCAGCGTAGTTGACACCCTCGCCCATCCCTTTCAACTGGGCGTGTTCCGTCACCAGAGCCTCCAGCGGCGGATTGCCTGTCCTCTCACCGATGCCGAATATCGAGGCGTTGGCCGCGCTGCAGCCATAGAGCCACGCTGTTGCAGCGTTTACCTGGACCTTGTGCAAATCATTATGACCGTGCCATTCGAGCCGCTCCGACGGGACACCGATTTGCCGAAGCCCGTAGATAAGTTTCGGAATGCTCCGAGGCAAAGAAACCGCCGACCACGGCAGACCAAATCCAAGCGTATCGCAAAGCCGAATCTTGACCGGCTTATTATATTCTTCGGCAAGCTTCATTAACTCGCCGGCAAAAGGCAGTACGAAACCTTCATAATCGGCTCGCGTTATATCCTCAAAGTGACAGCGCGGGATGACACCATTATCCAGCGCCGCCTTGACAACATCAAGATACAAATCCATCGCCTGGGCCCGTGTCTTTCGCAGCTTAAGGAATATATGATAGTCACTTGCCGAGGTCAGAATCCCCGTTTCGCTGAGCCCCATTTGCGATACCAGCTTAAAATCAGCCGACACAGCCCTTATCCAGCCGGTAATCTCAGGAAACTCGTAACCTCGCTCTTTGCACAGTTCCACTGCTTTTCTGTCGCGCTCTGAATAAAGAAAGAATTCACATTGCCGGATCAAACCCGTCCCGCCGTCTATTTTGTGCAATAAATCGTATATCCGCAGGATTTGCTCCGGCGTGTAAGGGGGCCGGGCCTGCTGACCGTCACGGAAGGTCGTATCGGTTATCCATATCTTGTCCGGAATATCATACTCAACTCTTTGGTTGTCGAATATTACTTTGGGAAATTCGGTATATGGAAACATCTGGCGATACAAATTGGGTTTTTCTACATCTACAAGTTTAGGGTTTTTATCCACCATTATTTATCTCCGGCACACTATTGGTAGTTCGACTTACTATCTCGTCCCGCCCCTCCGAGGGGCGGGGCTCGTATCACATAATACGCGATACGCATCACGCACGGCGAATAATGGCCGAGGTGGGAGTCGAACCCACACGCCCTATTATGGGCAGGGGATTTTAAGTCCCCAGCGTCTGCCATTCCGCCACTCGGCCCAGACCAATAGATTAGTGCATTTGGCAAAATTTTGCAAATTGTTTCTTAATCT
>JAUXAH010000732.1 GCA_030614945.1 Phycisphaerae bacterium | reverse complement strand
ACCCCGTGGGGAGCGGAAATCATGCCACCTAACGGGCCGGCGAAACCGTGCACTGCTCCCAGTTTCGCGTTAGCCAGGCCTAATCCGCCAAAGAGACTTGCTATGGCCATATCCTCACGAGCGGCCCGGTTGCTGCCATTTTCATAAGCTCGTCGTAAAGAACGCGCAGCTCGTTTTAGACCCTCCCGGCAGATACCGTCTGTCAGTGCGTTTGCTTTATTGGAAACATAAACTTCCATAAGCTGCGTGAGCGCGTCCAAACCGGTGCCGGCGGTTACAGTTGGCGGCATCGAATAAGTTAATACAGGGTCAACCACAGCCAGACGAGGCAGCATAAATGGGCTACGCATACTCACCTTGACCTGATGTTCAGGCACTCCGAGCACTGCATTGCGCGTAACCTCAGCGCCTGTTCCCGCAGTGGTTGGAATCGCGATGTGGGGTGCGGGCCTCCGGGTCAGTGGTTCACCACGACCGACAACCTCCAGATAATCCTCCAGTTCCCCGCTATTGGTCAGCATCGCTGCAATCACTTTGCCGGTATCCAGGACACTTCCGCCGCCGATGCTGATAACCAAATCACTTTTGGCCTGACGGGCCTGTTCCACAGCCGCCTTTGCTATTGTCGTGGTCGGCTCACCAGGCACGTTAAACGTAACGCATTTTATTCCCTGCTTGTTCAACTGTTCAAGAAGCGGCTCTGCCCGCTGGCACGTACGGCCCGTAACAACAAAAGCACGACTTCCCATCTCAGCCGCTAAAGGCACAACCTCCCGGATTGTCCCCTGACCGAAAATGATGCGTGTTGCGGTCGCAAATTCAAATCTCATAGTTCCTCTCGCCTAATGCCCCTGCTTTCGCAGGGGTAAACTTGTCCCCGCGAAGGCGGGGATGCTGCGACTAACCCCGCCCCTGCCGCAGGGGTCGGGGCTAATCCCAGCCCTGCTCATCAGGAAAAACGTTAGTGTATTTAACACTTGTGCGTGGTTCAGCCATCATATC
>JAUXAH010000261.1 GCA_030614945.1 Phycisphaerae bacterium | reverse complement strand
AGTTGTGCTTCAAAATGATTGTAGCTGCCTAACCCAAGCATAGCGGCAACTGCGTCGAAAACTCTACCCAGACTCGAAGTTTCTACAGTGTTAATCCGTTTTTCAATTTGCTCGAATATGATTTGTTGTTTATTTGCATCGGCCTCGATTTGCTCGAGCAGCCATTTGAATTTATGGAGCTTAAAATCATTCCCGTAAGTTTTCGCCAAAAGTCCCAGGACAGGCCTTATGGCCTCTTTACTTGCCGCATCTGCACCGGCCAGAGGGTAGTAAGCCAGATGGCCAAACCTTTCAAAACCATTCATTGATGCAATTAGACACTCGCAGCCCCAAATCGCGCCGTCTGTGCCGTAGCCGGTGCCGTCGGCTGCAAGGCCGATGACCGGCCCGCTAAGGCTGTGTTCAGCCAGGACAGATGCAATGTGGGCCCAGTGATGCTGAACCTGAATAACCCTTAAACCAAATAGTGAAAAAGCATAGCGCGTGGACAAATAGCCGGGGTGAAGATCGCAAACCACGACCTTCGGCTCAACCTCAAATAGTTTTCGCAGGTGCTCGATTGAATTGATATAGTGATGATAGACCTCTGCATCTTCCAGGTCGCCTATGTGTTCACTGCAGATGAGTTGATTTTGTTTCCCAAAGCAAAAAGTATTCTTCAAATCCCCGCCTGCTGCGAATATGTCCTGATGACAATTCTCTTCAATCAAAATCGGCGTCGGCACATATCCCCTTGCCCGCCGCAACAGCGCCGGCTCAGAGACCACGAAATGCACAATCGAATCATCAACTCGGCGGTAAACCTCTCTATCGTGCATCAAAAAGGCATCCGTAATGTAAGCCAGTCTTTCCAGTGCCTGTTCATTCTTGCAAATCAACGGCTCATCAGAAATATTACCGCTGGTCATTACCAGAACTTTTATATTCTGGGCGAATAGCAGATAATGCAGTGGAGCGTAGCACAGCATAAAGCCGAAGGTATCAACGCCGCTGGCAACCGATGGAGCTATCGCCGAGTTTTTTTTCTTCGGCAATAAAACAATCGGGCTCTGAGGGTTTTTTAAGACCTGTTCGGCCAATCCGCTCACTACGGCATATTCTTTTATCCTTTCAATCGAATTAGCCATCATAGCAAAGGGCTTATGGTCTCGCCTCTTGCGTTCTCGCAGTCTCTCCACCGCTTCGTTATTGAGCGCATCAACAGCAAGGTGAAATCCGCCGATTCCCTTTATCGCTACAATCTTTCCGGCTAAAAGTAAGCGCGCAGTCTCAGCAATTACTTCATCGGTTTGTGTCTTTATTGTTTTTCCTTTGCTGTCTGTCAGCCGGATTTTCGGCCCACACGTACCGCAGGCAACCGGCTGGGCGTGAAAACGCCGGTCAGTTACATCCGTGTATTGAGCAGCGCATTTATCGCACATCGCAAACTCTGACATCGTGGTATTGGGCCTGTCGTAGGGAATGCTTTTGACTATGGAATACCTCGGTCCGCAGTTAGTGCAGTTTATAAACGGATAACCGTACCGAAAGTCTTCTTTCTCGCCCATCTCTGCAAGACAATCTCGGCAGGTTGCGATATCAGCCGTTACCTCCGACAGGGCTGTTCCTTGCGAATTGCTCGTCTCAATGACGAATTTATCTTCGGCTTCGATTACCGCTATATCAACTGCTTCGCAGGATTTTATTTCTGCCAGCGGAGGTTTGTCTCTGGACTGCAGTCGGACCAAAAAATCGGCTATTTTTTCTTCTTTGCCCTGCAATTCAATTGTTACGCCTTTTGTGTCGTTATAGACGAAGCCGGAAAGTCCCAGCTTTTGCGCTATCGAGTACACAGCCGGCCGAAACCCAACGCCCTGGACGCGTCCCGTTATAAATATCCTTTGTCTTTTAATCAAAATTCTTAATCTTTTCCTAATGCTGTCGATATGTACTATTGACGGGACCGAAGCCCGAAAAGCCATTATACTTTGTCGGCTTGGAAAATACAATCGCCTGCTGCACAGCCGGAAGTCGGGACTGACCGTCGGGGATGGAAAATTTATTTGCCAAAGTCGGATTTCTGTGTTAATATTGCTGTACTTCGGGGCCATAGCTCAGTTGGGAGAGCGCTTGCATGGCATGCAAGAGGTCGTGGGTTCGAATCCCATTGGCTCCATTTCCATATCTTAGGGATGCCAAGAGGTTGACGCCGAATCTGGAAAGTCATCAGTATTCTAAGTGTATAAAATGCAAAAGAATCATTGATTTTTATCGTAAGCCGTTCGACAATATCCCTGTTCCGAAGAGCATCAACAAAAATTTGTCGTGTTGAGAAAGACGGTGTATTTAGAAGGTATTTGCAATTTATGTGCCGAAAACTACTGATTTGAACCCTTTTTATGTGAAAGTTACACTGTGTATTCATAGGAGATAAAATGCAGGGCACAAGATCTAAGGTTGCCATAATAGGCGCTGGAAGTGTGGGCAGCACTTTTGCCTTTTCTTTGATGATAGGCGGAGTCGCCAGGGAAATTGTTCTTATTGATACAAACCAGGAGCGTGCTGAAGGTGAATGTATGGATTTAAATCATGGGGCCAGCTTCGTTCATCCGGTAAATATATATTCTGCCGGATACGAAGGCTGCGAAGGGGCTGATGTTGTAGTTATCACCGCCGGCGCCAAACAGAAACCAGGCCAGAGTAGAATAGATTTGGTTCAAACAAATGCTGAAATCTTTAAGGATATCACACCTGAAATAATAAAATTTGCCAAAGATGCCATATTGTTAGTTGTTTCCAACCCTGTGGATATACTAACATATATAACCTTAAAGATATCGGGCCTTGCCCCCAACAGGGTTATAGGTTCAGGCACGGTTTTGGATAGCTCGAGATTCCGGTACTTAATAAGCGAGCATTGCCGCCTGGATCCGAGAAATGTCCACGCCTATATTATTGGCGAGCACGGTGATACCGAATTTCCTGTCTGGAGCCATGCCAATATAGGAGGGATGGTACTGGCTAAATATTGTCCGGTTTGTGATGGGCATTGTGATTATAAGGAAGAGCTGGGTAAAATTTTTGAGGAAGTAAGAAACGCAGCCTACAAAATTATAGAAGCAAAAGGTGCCACTTATTATGCTATAGGGCTGGCGCTGGTAAGAATTGTCGAATCTATATTAAGGGATGAAAATTCTGTGCTGCCTGTCTCCTCCCGAGTCAATGATTACTATGGAGTGAATGATGTGTGTTTAAGCATACCATCTGTAGTTAACAGAAACGGAAGGGAAAAAATCTTAAGGCTTGAGCTTTCTGGGCTTGAGCAGGAGCAGCTTAGACATTCGGCAGGGACATTAAAAGATATAATGAAAAAAGTAAAGGTGTAATGATGTAATGTTTGTGGCGAAGCCGGCTGCTTAATAACCAGGATGCAGGAGACCTGAATAAAATAATGGTATGGATTTATGTATTTTGCAGAAGGGTTGCCATTTAGATAAAAGGAGGTTACGAATGAATCTTAAAGGCACACAAACTGAAAAGAACCTGCTGGCTGCGTTCGCGGGCGAATCTCAGGCGAGAAACCGTTATACGTATTTTGCCAGCCAGGCAAGAAA
>JAUXAH010000636.1 GCA_030614945.1 Phycisphaerae bacterium | reverse complement strand
GGAGAGTCGACGGCAACTTCGCCGAAAAAGAAGGGTCCATCTGTCGAATGGCAATCCTCACAGCGGCGAACGCCCAATGACTGCGCAGCCGGGCGAACATCGTGGGCTATCGCCCAGCAGTACGGTCTCGCCGCCTCGTGCCCGGATGCTTCGAGTTTGCCTTCTTCGGTTATACGATACAGCTTCCCGCCGCAAATATATACCGCCTCGACCCCTTGCTCTTGTTGTTCGGTCAGCAGTTTCAGAACCTGTAGTATTTGCTTTGGTTTAAGCGGCCTCCAGCCATTTACTGTCTCGGTGCTTTCCACTTCCAGTTCCAAAACATCTACAGCAGCTTCTCTTATCACCTCCGGCATCAGGGGCGTAACGGTCTTATCCTTCAACCGGCCCCAGAAGGCAGGCCAGAGCAGCTTATGCGGGGCGATTTTGCCGTCCTGGCCCTTCACAAAGACCGGCGCCGCTATGTGCGGGAGTTCCAAATCAACGTGATGTATGTCGTGAAGACCGAGCTTATGAATTCTGGCGGTCTTGACCAGGCCCGCTTTTTCCTCCGGCCAGTTCCCCGAATGACACGCCGTACACGTCAGCTTCTCGAAGTGCACCAGCGGAATGCCCGGATGTTTCGGCACAGGCGCGCCCAAACGTCCCGTCATGTGACAGCCTTTGCATGACAAGGTGGCTGCCGACCCGTTTGTCGAGTCGGGTGCTTCACCCCGCCCCTGCCGCAGGGGCCGGGGTTCACCTTCATATCCACGGGTAATGTTGTGGTCAAGACCATGACGGTGGCAATCGACACAGGCCAATCCAGCGGCCAAGTGCACATCTTCATCGCGAGTCCACTCCAACTGTCCGGCCCTTGCTATGTCCTGCGTGGAATGACAAAAATAGCAGCGGTTAGCCGGCGGCCTGCGAACGATATCGATGAATACTTCATCGGCTTGATTAAACCTGCTCTTATCATAGCTGACAGTTATTGGTATTTCGTCTAACTCAGGGTCAAAGAATTCCGACAGGGATGCAACGGCGCCTTTTACCTCCGCAAACCCGCAGCTTCCGGTGGGCACCCATTTGTAATTTTGCAGGACTGCCTGCAGCGCAGCGTCGCTTTGGTCCTGGCTGCGGTCGGCGTTATGGCAGGTCAGGCAGTTGATTTCATAGCTGCCGGCAACCTGCCCTTTGAGAATTGCCTGCATATCTTTATCATCGGGTATTTCGCCGTAGTTGCCGCCGGGCATATGGGTGCTGAAGTGTTTTAGAAACGGCCAGGGGGTAATGCC
>JAUXAH010000144.1 GCA_030614945.1 Phycisphaerae bacterium | reverse complement strand
GCAGTTGGTCAAGCGAAGCAGTTTCGGAAATGCCGACCTTTTGGCATTTTTCTTTTAACGGCGGCTGTGGTCCCGTCCAGATAATATCATCAACTGTCAAATCATCGCCAAAGACGACTTCTTTGCCCTGGTCGATGTCGATGACAGCAGCGAGGAAAGGGCTGCGGTTGCCTGAGGCAGCTTAACGTGGGGAACCTTCTTTGACAATTTTTCCATAAGCGCTAAAGACTTTTCTGGATACAGGTCAAAAATGAAAATGTCCATCAGATTTTTTACTGAACAAGCAAGCCATGCCTGGTGAAAACCCTGAACGCCCGCTCCGACTATCCCCACTGATTGAGTATCCTCCGCAGCCAAGTGGCGAATGCTCACGGCTCCAACCGCTGCAGTTCTGACGGCTGTTAGGGCAGGGCCATTGAGCAATGCCAGGGGTGCCCCGGTTTGTGCGTCATTGAGAACCATTATCCCGTTCAAAACAGGGATGTTGTTTTCGGGGTTCTTCGGGAACAGGGTTACCAGTTTAGTTCCAAAGGAATCTTTGGTGAAACACGGCATAAGCAGTAAAGTGTTTCCTTTATGGTCCGCGTGCAGCCGTTGCGGCATGCAGAATTCTTTTCTTTCATACATATACATCGATGCCTCAATAGCATCCAACATCTCATCAATAGATACCGCTTTCAAAATATCTTTTTCAGTTAAATAAATCATTTTGCCGACTTCTCCCGAATAAGTTTCTGTGCCTGGAAACTTGCAATGAATTTAATAGAGTCTGGACACAACTTGGCAGGCGCGCCTGCGTGCCATTGTGAATATTTCTGTTATATAATATTATAAAAAGGGTCTCGAAAGGTAGAACACTGGTAAATTGAATCCATGTTTAACCTTTGCAAGGAGGCCCGATGACGATTATGACACAGGAACAAGCAGTTCTCAAGGCAAAAACATACTTCGAGCAAATAGCGCAAGCGGTTTGGCAGGTGGCAAGAGATATTAAAGAAACGAACTGAACTCAAAGCAAAAACCATTGAGCAAGGAAAGAAGTATAACAACAAAATCACCCAGACAAAGGAGCTAAAATCGCACATTATCTCTTAACTGATTGTTCGGCTTTTGCCGAAGATATACAACACCGAATTGGCACTTTCGGCCTTTTTTGGTCTTCTGCTCACTAAAAGATTTGACAACCTGTGTGGGAAATCGTTATATTACAAGCACTTAAAGATTTCGGCGCCCGTAGCTCAGCCGGATAGAGCAACGGATTTCTAATCCGTAGGTCGCAGGTTCGAGTCCTGCCGGGCGTGTTGTTAACTCATTGAAAGCTAAGTAGTTATACTCAATAACTGCTTTTCATTGTCCCCATCCATCTGCTCCCACCGTTTTTGCCAAAATTGCAATTTATTTTTTTGACTTTTCAATTGCTGCCGGCGCACCAAAAATGCTTTTCAGACTCTTGATATCAAACTTTGGCTTACGGTCATATGTATAGATACCGTTGACTTCCTGCTCAACATCGGTCAATTGCGTGTAGGTAAACCCGGAAATATGCGGGTGGTTCAGCATGATGTCTGTCAGGGCTTTGATGCGGTCCTCGACCTGCGCTCTGGACTTGCCGTATCCCCAATTGTTTCGCCGTTTACCGGTTTTTTCCGGATGGTTGAGATAATCTTCCGTCCAGAAGGTACCGCCGTATTCATCCACCACATATGGTTGCCCTTCGTATGGAACCGATGTTTCTGAAGACCGCACAAAGGCGGTCTGGGGGGAATCAGGATCTACACTTGTGTAACGCTCCCGAAAAGTGTCGGGGTTCTGGTCGTAATCATGTACGGTAAAGATGTCTGTCTCTACGTGCACATAGCCGCTGGCATCATTGATAGGTCGGGTCGTGTCAAGTGCCCGTGTTATAGCCACGAGGGATTTGACAGAACGGCTGTAAGCCTCATAATTGTTTCTCGCAGCCCCGGACGTTTCATTTAATGGGGTCCACGCCACAATCGAAGGGTGGTTGCGGTCACGCAAGATGGCGTCCCACCATTCGCGTTCCAGATTGAGGACTCCCTGCGGGTTGCCAAATGAGTGGACTCGGCCCCAATCGGCAAATTCTCCCCACGTCAGGTAGCCCAGCTTGTCGGCCCAATAATGAAAACGCTCTTCAAAGACCTTCTGGTGCAGGCGAGCACCGTTAAACCCGGCTGCCATCGACATTTCGATATCCGCCTTCAATGCCGCATCGCTGGGGGCAGTCCAGATGCCATCCGGATAAAACCCCTGGTCGAGAACGAACCGTAGAAAGATTGGCTTGTTGTTCAAATAGAACTTGTTGCCTTCAATGTGGAACTTCCGCAGACCCGCGTAACTCATCACTGAATCCACAACCTTGCCACCATCGACCAGTTCCAGCCGAAGGGCGTAGAGATAAGGTTCACTTGGGCTCCAGGCTCGCGGCTTCCTAATCTCAAGAATAGCCGTACTGCCACTTTTAGCTGGGATGCTTTCGGAAGTGAGCTTTTTGCCGTTCGGCGTCAGCAGGGTTGCACGGAGCTGAAGACCCCGCTTATATCCCTTAACTGTCGGCGTGACGATAAAACGTTTTCCGTCTAAGTCTGGGACTATGCGAACTGATTCCAGGAATTGTTGCGGCCGTGCTTCCAGCCAGACTGTTTGCCAGATTCCAGTTACGCGGGTGTAATGTACGCCGTACGACTCGCGCCGAGTGCTTTGCTTACCTGAAGGTTGAACTTCAGAGCGCACATCATCAAAGGCGTAAACGACCAGCTCGTTTTCGCCCTTTTTAACAGCATCGGTTATCTCAAAGGCAAATGAGACACTGCCACCATAATGGGGCCCCACGGGTTTTCCATTAACCCAGGCCCGGCATTCGTAGTCCACTGCCCCGAAATGCAGAAACACGCGTTTGCCTTTCCAGGTCGTCGGCAGAATGAAGGTTCGGTGATACCAAACTGCTTTTATGAAGTCTGTGTGTCCGATGCCGGATAACTTGCTTTCCACGCAGAAGGGAACGGTTATTTTCTTGTTGAACTTGGAGGGTTTATTCTGCCAATTGTCTTTGGTCCCGACGACGTTGGGGTCCATCGTAAAGTCCCATTGACCATTCAGATTGAACCAGGCATCTCGTCTAAACTGGGGCTTTGGATGTTCAGGACGAGGGATTTTCGGTTCTGCTGAGGACGGGCCGGCCTGTAAGCCTGCGATGATGACGCAAACTGCCGGCATAAATAGACTGGAACTCCTAAACGAATAGCTTTTGTCGGATTTCATATTTTGGTTCTCCTTTTCAAGAAATCATCGGGCTTTTTGGGCCTTCTCCGTTGCCGTTCACATCGGCGATGGCGCATTCGGATACTGTAACCTTACTCATACCCATCATGACATTATAACACAGACCTGGATACTTGGAACCCATTACTTTCTTATCGCCGCACTGGCTCTACTCCTGCGACAGAAGCGACCAGAGCGCCTGCCTGTAGCGTCAGTTGGGGTGAAAAATCTTGGGACTTCGGCAGAAGTCCTCTTTCTTGGATTGCTGAATACCTGGATAATATACTTATGAGAACATTAACTCACTCACAACGACTGCTATGAGGTCGTCGTTTCTCAAAAATCAGGCCAAAAACCGCCAATTTCGCGGGTGTTATACAGTCTTTTGGGGATTTTTTTTGTTCTCTGTCAACCGTTCGGCTACGATAGACGTCTATACTGGTAGATGGAGTAAATGGCCTCAATGGAGAACACCGACAGAAGCTTAATCGACGCCCATCGTCAGGGCGATAAGACGGCGTTCGGCGAGCTTGTACGCCGATACGGAGATAGTGTATTGGGATATTTGACACGAATGAGCGGCAGTCGTGAACAGGCTGAAGACCTTTTTCAGGAAACCTTTAAGCGCGTCCACGAAAAAGCCCATACGCTTCGGGGCAATCGCTTTAAGCCGTGGCTGTTTACAATCGCAACGCATGTGGCTATCGATGGTATGCGAAGACGCAGGCGGCTGCGAGTTGTATCGCTGAATCAGAAATTAGATTGTGCCGACGGGAGATGTGAAGAACTCGGTGCGGTAGCCGTGGCGGATAGTTCGTGTGAGCCATCGCAACAGGCGGCAAGGGCTGAGCAAAAAGAACAGGTGCAGCAGGCCGTTGAGTCGCTGCCCGCGAATCAGCGGACGACGCTCGTTCTGGCGTATTATCAGCAGCTTAGCTACCGGGAAGTGGCGGAAGCATTAGGCTGCTCCATCGGGACGGTGAAAGCACAAATGTACAGGGCACTTAAAACGCTGGCGCAAAGATTACCTGATGTTTCGAGGGAGGTAAAATGAAACATCATCTTACCGAGCGAGAGCTTATCGAATACCAGTTTGCACTGGGCCCAGAGGTCCGGATGAGAAAAATCGCCGGGCATCTTGGAGACTGCGCTCAGTGCCGCAAGCATCTGGAAAAATTAAAACGCAAATTCGCCGCGCTGGATTTACTGCGTGAAGAGGTCGAGGTTTCTGAGGACTTGATTTCGCAGGTGGTAGAGCAGGCCGGTCAGCCGGCGCAGCCGAAGGTTATTCCGTTCAAGCCGTCCGCCTGGATTGGTGCGGCTGCGGCAGTGCTGCTGGTGGGGTTATTGCTGCTGGTTACTAACTTGACCAAGGATGAGACACAATATCCTGGCCGTGAAGTTGTGAGAGAGCCAGGCGCGGCGGAGAGATTGAGGCCTGAAAAGGAAATGGGGATCAGACGAACTGCGGATATTGATAAGACAGTGAAAATCGCGCGAGCCGAGCGTTTGGATGATAAGGAAGAGCTAAGGGAGAAGGCTCTCTTAAGAGTAGCAAAATATGGCAAAGGCGTTACCAAGACGCTGGCCGGCGTTGGAATCGACGAGCCTATCGGAGGGGAAATATCTGAGCAGCCACCTTTTGCGCCGGCAAGTGCGATAGAGCTGGTAACACTGCCGAGGCGGGATAAGGTACAGCTTACGATTTATAATTCTACGTTTCAAAGTTGGTACGGCTATGGGGGCTATGGCGGTGGCTATGGTGGTTATGGGGGATATGGTGGTGGATATAGATATGGTGAACGCAGCGGCGACTTAGATAAAGCTGCACGTAAGAAAATCGAGAAATTAAATGAAGCTATACGTAAGGAAATTGAGAAAAGGGGACGGAGTGGTTATCTGCCTTATGGACGGTCTGGCGAGATAGCAGCAGGTGATTTGACGCTGGTGCGGGAGCGGCGGAACCTGACATTGAAGAAGGGCTGGAACTGGCTGCAGTTTATGTGGGCCAATACGCTGATTGACCCGACATCGCTCAGTTTAGAGCCATTGGAGCAGGCGGACAAGATTGATATTCAGCAGTTGGTGTTCCCGGCGAGGCTGCGGGAGCTTGGCCGCTGGCTCATTCGCTCGGAGGTCAGCGGCCAGGTACCGTTCGAGATAACGTATTTTACCAGCGGCCTTTCCTGGCGGGCGTTTTATATGGGCACACTCTCGCAAGATGAAAAGATGATGCAGCTGCAGGGCTATGTGCGGGTC
>JAUXAH010000362.1 GCA_030614945.1 Phycisphaerae bacterium | reverse complement strand
GGGCAGTATTATTAACAAATGGCGGACAACATATGAGTCGTTCCGAAGAACAAGCACACAAACGTCCGCCAAGAATATCTAGGAAAGGGTAGGACATCTCCTTAATCGTCCCAAAGGACAAGCCAATGGTCGTCCCACCCTGTTAGTTTGCAAAGCTGCCCTGCAGCATAATAATCGTTCTTATGAACATCGTGATTATCGCAGGGCAGCAAAGAATGGCGGACAACCTTGTAGTCGTCCCGAAGGACAATCATCGTGTCGTCCGCCTGAATATTAAGGAAAAGGATGGGACACATTCGTAAACGTCCCGGAGGACATTGGTGGTCTCGTCCCACCCTGTTAATTGCAAAAGCTACCCTGCACTAATTACGTCGTTCTTGTGAACATTTCCGTGATCGCAGGGCAGCATGGATTGGCGGACATCACTAGCGACGTCCCGAAGGACATCCGGATTATCGTCCGCCATAAAATATTTGGAAATGGTGGGACAAAACTTGATACGTCCTTAATGGACAGTGCTCCAAACGTCCCACCATGTTAGTTTCAACTGCCCTGCACTGTCACTCTCGTTCTTATGAACACTATAACTTTCGCAGGGCAGCTGGAAATGGCGGACATGGTGACCTACGTCCCTAAGGACAGCCTCTATGTCGTCTACCATAAAATATTTGGAAAGGGTGGGACACCCACACAAACGTCCTATTAGGACAATGAATTCATCGTCTCACCCTTTTGGATTTCAAAGACTGCCCTACACCAGCTTGGACGTTCTTGCGAACAGATTAGTTGTCGCAGGGCAGCGAAGAATGGCGGACAGATTCTGTTACGTCAATAAGGACATGGATGCCTTCGTCCGCCATTATATTATAAAAGTGTGGACATAGAGTCCTACGTTCCTAAGAACAGCATTATCAACGTCCCACCCTTTAGATTCCAAAAGCTACCCCGCATACAAATTATCGTTCTTTCGAACACATCTTTAGTCGCAGGGCAGCTAATTAAATGGCGGACACGATAAAGTACGTCCCAAAGGACAAAATCCCAATCGTCCGCCAAATATTGGAAAGGGCAGGACAGCCGATACTTCGTCCCAAGGGACACAGCCGATATCGTCCCACCCTTTAATTTCATACTGCCCTGCATAAAAGTGGTCGTTCTTGCGAACATTCTCCAAATCGCAGGGCAGTAAAATTGGCGGACATCCTTTCCAACGTCCTGAAGGACAAACTATTATTCGTCCGCCATGAATATTTGGAAAGGGTGAAACAAGCTGAAAATCGTTCTGAATGAACATGCTTCCAATCGTCCCACCCTATTGGTTTGCAAAGCTGCCCCGCAAGCTATCTTTCGTTCTTACGAACAGATGCCAATTCGCAGGGCAGCTAGAATGGCGGACATGCCGACAATCGTCTCAAAAGACAGTTATTGCTTCGTCCGCCATGGGATAAACATATAATCAACATTATGGCAAAGCGGGACAATATATTGGTCGTCCTATAAGGACAATCCTGTAATCGTCCCGCTCTTTTGGCTTCAAAGGGATGAGCTATGCAGCAGATACCTCTGCGGCTTCCTCTTCCCTGTGGCTCATCTCGATTTTCACCCATTCCCTGTACAGCCATTTAATGAACTGGGTCAGTGTCCGCCACCTGGCCATATTCAGGATATGGCCGTCATTGTAGCGCCACACCAGCTTCGTCTTCCCCTTCTTGTCCGGGTCCGGTACCCTGACCTGTATAGCCTTCGGATGCTTCTCGCGGAATCTCGCCTTGTTCTCAAGCAGCTTCATGCCCCATTTTGTGTTTGGGCGGTAGTTGAACTGGTCCGCCAAGAGAAAGAGAGACTGCCGGGCCGTGGGGTTCCAGCCACATTGCTGCCCCCTTCTCTTTCTGGGGAATGCCTGCTCAGGGGGCACATCCTCACAGCCACTGCCCTGCCTCACATGCACTCCGCAGAACTTTGCAAGCCTGGCAGGGCCATTCTTGCCCATGAAGCGCCTGATATCCACAATGGCGGTGACAATGCCGGCCACGTGCCGCTCCCCGACTCCCTTGAGCTCCTCCAGAGTCATCAATTCGTTCCAGATATCGAGCTTTCTGACTGCCTTGCGAAAGTCCTTTTCCAGACCTTTCTCTATCTCCATGAGCCTGGTCAGCAACTCATCGCTTGCCCTTCGCGCATCATACATGTCCTCGATACTGCCTTCTGGGTATTGGCCGTTCTCACATAGGAAGATCTCCCCTATCAGGCGCTGGAAGAGACGCTGCTGGCATGCTATCCGGTCCCTCATGGCAGCCATTTTTGCCCTGAAAGCCTCAGCCACATCTATGTATCCCCGGTCACGCGGAAAGACCTGGAAGAAGGCATCAGGTCTGGCTTCAAAGAATCTTAGAATCAGCCTGTGGTCATTCTTTTTGGGGTCCTTCTTCCTCCTCTTCCCCTTCTTGTCAGCATCCTCTGATTCAGGCTCGGCGTTCTGCTCCCGCAGTTCCTTGAGCTCATTGGGCGGAACCCGGAGAACATGGGCCCCGATATTGTCGCCGCGCCTTGAGAGCGCAAAGGCCAGCCGGTCCCCGGAGCCCCCGAATGTCATGAGCACGGTGTCGCCCTTCTTAAGGCCG
>JAUXAH010000373.1 GCA_030614945.1 Phycisphaerae bacterium | reverse complement strand
CGCCCCCCCCCCCCCCCCCCCAGCCCCGCCGCGCCCCCGCCCCCCTCGCAAAGCGCACCCACCCCGAGCAAGAGAGGGCAAACATCAACGCCGGCGGCAATTGAAGTACGCCGTTTTTCAACACCCCCAAACAAGTTTGAGGGTGCCACCCTTCGGCGACGGGTAAATAACCTGCGGTAAAACCCCCGGCTACATATAAGCTAAACGACCCTGCACTAAATTGCGGGGCGAACTACTCTGGGTTCCTGCCCCTGCTTTCGCAGGGGTGACGATCTTGCGCAGGAATGACCCCGCACTAAATTACAGCGTGCGCCTATTAAGTGCGGGGCAGGCAGCGTCGTCGCCGTGCCGGCGACGGCTAAACGACCCCGCAATAAATTGCGGGGCCAAATAAGCTTTTCTACCCCGCACTTACATTTGGGCTCTGTTATTTTACTTTTACTTTGATTCGGCTTTGAGCTTTTTGTCGGCCTGTTCCCAGGCCTTGCGGATGTCGTCGGTGGGCTGAAATCGAAACCAGAGGATAAAACCTTCGGACCGTTCGGCTTTGCCGTAATAATGGTCTGCGGTGACGAGTTTGCCGTTAGAGTGAATAAAGACGAACAACTTGGCAATTCCGGTCTGCTCTACGCCCCGGGCCAATGCCAACTCGGGTAGTGGAGTGGGTGAGCCGGGAATGGGAAGCGAGGGAATTCCCAAAAGAGTACTTTTATATTCTGTGCCAAGTGTGCCTGAGGATATTTCAGCTATGTAATCAGCTTCGTCGGCGTTTTCGACGAGAACAGCACCGATTTGTGCAAAACGGGCCCGCACCGCCGTCTTGACGTATTCAATGTCGTAGGATTTTAGATTGGTGAAGTCGAGGTAAGTTTTTTTGCCGGCAACCTGGGTGATGCGGAACTTGGCGACGGCGTTGTCAACGGCTCCGGAGAGCAAAAGCTGCTCAATGGCGGTGCGCTGTGTGTTGGTGAGATTTCGTGTAGTGCAGCCGGTTATAAAGATTAGTAAAATGCTTGCAGCAATAGTATATTTCATTTTTGGCCTCGCGAAAATGTAATATAAGCCGGTCTGTGGTTGTATGTCAACAATGTTTTGGGGAGAATAGTGAATAGTATCTCGTGAAGCGTGAAGCGTATCTCGTATAAATCCGAAATTCGAATAATCGAAATACAAAATTCCAAAGATATTGGCCACGAAAAGGTACTAAAAGGGCGGAGAAAGTTCAATTTAAAAATTAGAATTCAGAATGTAGAATTAAAGAGATTGCTTCGCTGCGCTCACAATGACAAGAATTATTTTTTTGGTAAGTCCAACACCCTCTTGCATTTTGGGCATCGAACCTTGTTAGCCTTAAAATTCGGTGGTATTTTTAGTTTCAAACCGCATAAACAAGTTAAGAAAACAAATTGATTGACCCTTCTCATAATGTCGCCGACCTGCCGCATCTGTGTTTTGAGCCGCTCTTTCTTTTTGGCTTCTGCGCTAGCTTGGCGCAAAGCGATGTCCTCCTTGGTCAGAGCGGAAGGGGGGATGACTGTCTTTGTGTGTGTTATATCACTGAAAGATCTGGAGTAATCTTTAAAAGATGCGCCGTGGGTCATACTGCGGAGGATTTTTATCCTTTCGGAAATCGGGGGGTGAGTGCTGGTCAGGTCGGATAATTTCATCTGCTTCTTTTTCTTGAAGGGATTGACAATGTACATCGGGGCCGTAACCTTATTCACGGTGGCCAACTGCGGCGACTTATCATTGGCGATTTTTTCGAGAGCACCGGCGAGGCCTTCGGGATAGCGAGTTAATCTGGCAGCGCCGGCGTCGGCGAGGTATTCGCGTTTTCTTGAAAGGGCGTAATATAACAGATATGCCATTAAGGGGGCGAGAATTGCGACAACTATCGCAATTATCAACATAATAAGCTGGGCCTGTCCTCCGCCTTTGCCGCCGGACGAATATCTTCGGCTGGAACCCATTGAGCTGTAGAACATACCTCGCAAAAAGACCTGTGAGAGTAAGACGATTGAGCCGAGCATAATTCCGGCGAGCGTTACGAAAAGGATGTCTCGGTGCAGGATATGACTTATTTCGTGTGCGATGACGCCCTGGAGCTCATCTCGGTTGAGGCGGCCGAGGAGGCCGGCGGTTACGGCCACAGAAGCAGTTTCCGGTTTTCGGCCGGTTGCAAAGGCATTGGGTGCGGGGTCGTTGATGATATAAACTTTGGGCATAGGCAGGCCTGCAGCAATTTTCATTTCCTCGACGACATTGAACAGTTGTGGGTGGACATCGTGGGTGATGGGTTTGGCCTTGCTTGCAGCGAGAAAGATTTGGTCGCCGCTCGAGAAGCTGACAGCGGTAAGGATAAGCCAGATTACGGTGGCGATAATCAGGCCGAAGAAGCCGCCCTCAGGGCCGAAGAAACTCAAGCCGATGATAAAGCCCAGCAGCATCAGGCATACGGCCATTAACACCAGCAGGACAATAGAGTTTCTTTTGTTTGCTCTTATCAGTTCCCACAT
>JAUXAH010000125.1 GCA_030614945.1 Phycisphaerae bacterium | reverse complement strand
GAATATGAGCCGGGGCTGGTTAATTACGATATAGCAGCGGCGTTTGAGAAAATCGCACCGGCAAACGGGCGCTATGAGCACGAAGAGACCTGGCACGACGATAACGGTCATTCCCACGTGCGGGCTTCGCTTTTGGGGCCTTCTTTGAGCGTTCCCGTTGTTGACGGCCGACTTACGCTCGGGACCTGGCAACAAATTATCTTAGTGGATTTCGATACGAGGTCGAGAACAAGGACGGTCATCTGCCAGATAATCGGCGAGTAAATAATTGACTATTTACTATTTTCTATTGAAAAAAAACAAACATTCAGGGAGAATAGTAAATAGAAGAACAGTTTTTTGTGGTGTATCTATTTCTATGGATATCCGGCGTATAAAAACGGTTTGTGTAACAAGCGTACTGCTTATCGGTTTTTTTATAGCCGGCTGTGGTGAGCCAACGGGTATGGGTTCAAAAGAACTTGCACCCCTGGTAGATTTGGGTCCTACAATAGAGTCGCTGGCCGAGGTGTTCTCACTTGAATCGACCCTCGTGGAAGGGTACGGGCTGGTAGGCGGTCTTAACGGGACGGGTTCGGCGGAATGTCCGCCACAGGTTAGAACATATCTTACACAATATATCCTGGCGCGATTGCCCGAGCCAAAAATAGACGTTGAAAAATTTATTAGCAGTCATAATACCGCCGTAGTACTGCTGCACGGGCTGATACCGGCAACAGCTTCAAAAGGCCAATACTTCGATGTAAGAGTAGCGGCACTGCCTGGTACGCAAACAACTTCTCTGGAAGGCGGCTGGTTGTATGGTGCTGAGCTTAAGACAGCAGGAAGCTTCGGCATATCTACAAGAGTTCTGGCTACGGCAAAAGGGCCGGTCTTCATAGATACAATCAGCACTTCCGAAACAGATAAAAAAGTCGGATATATCCTGGGCGGCGGTACGGTGCTTGATGATTACAATGTAGTGCTGGTACTTCGACGTCCGGATTATAGAACCGCAGCCCTTATTCGCAACCGCTTAAACGAACGTTGGGCCGGCACGACCAAGGCGGTTGGGCCTGGCCAGATTGAATTGAAAGTACCGGCTAAATACGGAGAACAAAAACAAAGGTTCGTCTCGATAGTCAAGGCAACGTATCTTTCCGCAACGCGGGAAATGACCAGAGAAAGAATAAAGACCTTTATTAGAAAGCTTGCTGTTTCGGAGGACAAGGAGCAAAGTGAAATTTCTCTTGAGTCCATAGGCAATGAAAGTCTTAGCAAGCTGGGTGCCCTGCTGAAGTCGTCCAATGAGGAGGTTCGTCTGCGAGCAGCGAGATGTATGCTCAATCTGGGCAGCGACAGTGGCCTGGAGGCCCTCATGGAAATAGCAATGGATAAAGGTTCGGCTTATCGAGTCGAGGCGCTGGAGGCAATCACCACAGCGGCGAGGCGCAATGATGCGGCTGCAATATCACGACGGCTGCTGCGGGACGAAGATTTCTCAATCAGATTGGCTGCATACGAGCAACTGCGGAAATTAGACGATATTGCCATAACACAAACGCTCATCGCGAGTAATTTTTATCTGGAAGAAATTGCACGAACCGAATACACGGCGATTTTTGTTTCTCGGAGTGGTCAGCCGCGAATTGTGTTATTCGGTGCGCCGATATCCTGCCGCCGCAATATTTTTGTGGAGTCAGCAGACGGCAATATAACAATAAACGCTCCGGCCGGGCAAAAGTATGTCTCAATAATGCGCAAACACCCCAAACGGCCCAGCGTAATAGTGCCACTGAAAAGCACTTTTGAACTCGGCGATATTATTCAAACACTCTGTGAAGAGCCCCTCAAAAAAGCTGAGGAAGGGCGTCCGGGCCTGGGCGTTTCGTATGCCGATGTGATAGCCCTTTTGAAGCAGATGTGCGATAAAGGTGCTGTAAAAGCAGAGTTTCGGGCTGGACCCCTGCCAAAAATCGACTAATTATCAAGAGAAAACAGACCATCGGCCGACAATAATATCGTATTGCGTATATCGTATTGCGTATTGCGTTAAGCGGCGGTAAAACCGCCGGCTAAATATTGAGATTGCCATCCCGCACCAATTAGACGTGAGCCTAAGCTCAATTGGTGCGGGACTTCGCAGGCCTCGCAATGACGACATACTATCAGCAGGGTAAAAAATGAGACTTGAAAAAATCGTTCTTAACGGATTCAAAAGTTTCGCCGACAAAACAGAATTTGCCTTCGACTCGTCTATAACCGCTATTGTGGGCCCGAACGGCTGCGGTAAGAGCAATATCGTCGATGCGGTAAAGTGGGTGCTCGGGGAACAAAGTGTCAAGAGCCTGCGAGGCGGGCAGATGGCTGACGTGATATTCAGCGGAAGCAGCAGCAGAAAACCTCTCGGCGCAGCTGAAGTGAACCTGTTTATCTCCAATCCCGCACCTATTGAGCCACTCGCAGCCCCTGACCGCTCGTGCACCACGCCAGCGGATCCGTCAGACGTCGGCCAGACGGCAATCGGCGGGCCCAATAGGTACGGGACGGGACAGCTGCCAATTGAGGCCGACGAGGTGCAGATTACACGGCGGATATACAAAAGCGGGGAGAGTGAATACCGGATAAACAACAAAACCTGCCGATTGAAGGATATTCGAGAATTATTTATGGACACCGGCATAGGTGCCAGAGCCTACTCGATTCTTGAGCAGGGACAGATTGAGCAGTTATTGAGCGCATCGAAAACAGACAGAAGGGTTATATTTGAAGAAGCGGCGGGCATAAGCAAGTATAAAGCGCACAAGAAAGAGGCACTTCGTAAACTGGAACACACGGAACAAAACCTGCTGCGGCTTGCAGACATCCTGGGCGAAGTAACAAAGAGACTGCGAAGTGTGAAACTTCAGGCGGGTAAAGCGCGAAACTACCTGCGATACAGCCAAAGACTCAAGGAGCTGCAGGTTAATTACTCGCTGGTTGAGTATCATAAAATAAAGACGCAAGTTGGAGAGAAGGAAACTACCCTTGAGCAGGTAGAGGAACAGTTAGCGCGGCTGGCAGCGGAGGTAGCAAAGAATGATGCCCTGATGAGCAAACTGGGCGAAGAAAAAATAGAAACGGAGCACAAGCTAAGCCATACGGACAATCGGCTTGTTGCCGTTGAGAGCAAAATCGAGCAGCAGCTTCAACGAATTGAGTTTTTGCGAACGAGAATTACAGAACTGCAGCAAAGAAAGGACTCAGCAGGTGCGAGACTTGAAAAACTGCAGGAGCAGGAAAACCTCTTTAAGGCAGATTCAGCGCAGTATAAGAGCGAGCTGACAAACTGCGAAAGGATGCTGGAGGAGAAAAGCCGGCGCGCCGAGCAAATCCAAAAAGCCATCGAGGAAATAAACACCGAATGCGGCTCGCTCGAAGCGGAATTGGAAGATGAGAAATCAGGCATTATCGATATAGTCAGATTGACGGCGCAGCTTCATAACGAAGTCCAGAGCATTTCAGTTTACCGCAGCAATTTATCCAGCCAGAAGGATCGTCTTGCCAGCCGGGCGGAACATGCCCGCGCAGAACTTGAAAAACTGCTTACCGAAAAGGCACAACACAAAGCCCGTTTGAGCGATATCGAAAAAGTGTTGGGCGAATTGACACAGAATTTAGAATCCAAACGCAACGAAACAGAAGAAATTAACAGCCTGCTCGCAGCAGACAACAAGCGATTAACCGCGAGCCGCGAAGCACGAAGTGCATTGAGCGGCGAGCTGGCGATATTGACAGATATGGAGGGAAGGCGCGAGGGGCTTAATACAGGTGTTAAAAGCATTTTAGCGAATCGGTCAGTCAATAAATTAGATTACATCGAAGGAATACCGGCAGATATGATTGCGGCCGATTTCAAATATGCAAATGCCGTTGAGGCCGCCCTTGAAGGCAAAACCGACGCTCTGGTAATCAACAACACAAACAGACTATTAGCCGATACGGAAACAATTGAAAAACTTGAAGGCAGAGCGAATTTCATACGTATGGATAAAATAGAGCCGTTCGTGGACAAAAAAGATTTTTCGAAACTGCCGACCGTTATGGGCAGGGTCGTTGAATTCGTAAAATATGAGAGCAAATACGCACCATTAGTCTGGAAGCTGCTCGGCAAAACGATAATCGTTGACTCTCTAAAAGAGGCAATTGAATTAGCTGAGAGGATGGGAGATGGGTATAAATTTGTTACTTTAAAGGGCGAATCCTTAAGCGCCGACGGGGCGATAACACTCGGGCCTCTGGGGAAAACAACGGGTTTGATATCACGCAAAAGCCGACTGCGTCAATTGCAGGAGGCCGTCGCCAATATTACAGATGAAATCGGGGCGCTCGAGGAACAAATTAAGAAAAACGAACAGGTGAACGACCATCTGGCTAAATTGTGTAAGGAGCTGCGAACGGCTGTTTATGAAGCGAATATACAAAAGATGCAGGTGAGTTCAAAGCTCGGCGTAATAGAGCAAAATATAAAGCGGCTGAGTGATGAGCAGCCATTGATAGTCGGCGAAATCGACCTGCTTCTCGAACAGATAACGCAATCGGTGCAGAAGGAATACGATTCGAAGCAGAAACTGGAGGAGCTGGAGGCGGTAAACAGCCAGCGTTCGTCGCATATAGCAGAGCTTGAGGCAAAATACGCCAAACAAAAAGCTGAACAACAGATACAGACGAGCGGACTTACGGATTTGAGAGTTGCCCTGGGTCAGATTACTGAACAGCGCAAGGCACTAAAGCAAACAATTGTAAGTCTGCAAAGCCAGATGCAAGAAAACCGGACGGCTACTGAGGCGGCGCAAGAAGAAATACAAAGCTGCAGCGAGCAATTGACGGAAGCTGGGAGGGATATTCTTAACTGCGAAGCGGCGGTGTCGGAGCTGTTCGTCGAAAAAGAAAAGAACCAGGAAAACAGCAGAGAGCTGCATAAAGAGATAGAAAGGCTGCTCGAAGAAGAAAAACAAACAGAACTCTCAATTCGTCAGAGGAGAGCCGAGCAAGGCGAGAGAGAGCGAAAAATAAGTGAGCTTAAAATAGAATTGGGCCAATTAGAGGTAAGGACACAGAGTCTGGTTGAAAGAGTGCAGGAGGAATTACAGATTGATTTGGTCCAGTCCTACGAAGATTACAGGGATGAAGAGGTTGACTGGGACAGGGTAAGAGAAGAAATAGCCGAGCTTCGGAGCAAAATTGAGCGGCTCGGCAATGTAAACGTGGACGCGATAGATGAGCAGGAAAGCCTCGAGAAACGATATAACTTTTTAAGTACTCAAGTTGAAGACCTGAACACAAGCCGCACTCAATTGCAGCAATTGATAAGCCGGCTTAACAAAAAGAGCAGAGAGAAATTCAGAGAGACCTTCGAAGAAATCAGGGTCCATTTCCAGCAGATTTTCCGCAAGCTGTTCGGTGGTGGCAAGGCCGATATAGTTCTTGAAGATGCCGAGGATATCCTCGAAGCGGGTATAGAAGTAACAGCGCGGCCGCCCGGCAAGGAGACAAGGAGCATATCATTGCTCAGCGGCGGTGAAAAGGCGCTGGCTGCAATTGCCCTTTTGTTTGCGGTTTTCAAGACAAAGCCGTCGCCATTCTGCTTCCTCGACGAAATTGACGCCGCACTGGACGAGGCAAATAATGAGCGTTTCAATATGCTGATTCGTGAATTCGAGAAGGATTCGCAGTTTATAATAATCACTCACGCCAAGCGCACGATGAGCATTGCGGACGTGCTGATCGGGATAACGATGCAGACACGGGGGGTGAGCAAGAAGATAAGCGTCAGCTTCGGCCAGTACGACGAGGAAGAAGAAGCCGCCGCCGTAGCATAAACGCAGTGTGTGTTATGAAGAAGTGCCCCTTTTG